>JALOPN010000014.1 GCA_025453875.1 Gemmatimonadaceae bacterium
CTTCCGGCGGACGCGATCTGCCTTGAGCCTCGCAGGCATGCGCTCTCCCTCTCGTTGCGGTGCTTGACTCTATCACCCTCCACGAAAGTCTGGTAACTCCAAAAGCCCTCGGCGCTGGTCGACCGGGCCGCATCGGGGGACGCGTTCGTCATCACCACGTCCGGAAAATCCATGGCGCGCCTCATGCCGCTGGCGGACGAGCCCATGATCCGCCAGCCAGGACGCGGTCGCGGCCAGTGGCGCGTCAGCGAGGCATTCGACGCGCCACTGCCGCACGATGTCCTCGACGCGTTTGAAGGAACGCCGGCGGCGGCTCCGCCGCCTCGTCCCTCGCGCGCACGACCCAAGCGAGGCTGAGCGTACCGTGCGACTGCTGCTCGACACCCACGTGCTCATCTGGTGGGACGCCGGCGAGCCGATCGCCCCGGCCGCCGCACGCGCCATTCAAACCGCCGATCAGGTGTTCGTGAGTGCGGCGTCCGCTTGGGAACTGGCGATCAAGACGGCACTCGGCAAGGTGGTCACCTCGCGCGCCCTCGCCACCGTGATCGACGAGAACGGCTTCATCCGAACGGCCCGCGCGCGTGCGCCATACGGTCGCGCTGAGCACGCTCCCCGCCCTGCATCGTGACCCCATCGATCGCCTGCTCATCGCGCAGGCGCAGAGCGAACAGCTCGCGCTGGTCACGCGCGATCCACTTCTGCGACAGTATCGCACGAAGATGCTGCGTGCCTGAACGCGTTGCACCTCGCGCCACGGCACGCCGCTCACCGCCCGCTCACCCCTCGCGCGTACGTCAGCACCTCCACCAGCAGCGCCAGGATCGCGAGCGTCACCATGAGCCGCACCGCCCAGCGTGGTGGACCCGTCACCGGTGGCGGTGATGACGCCGGATCATTGGTCGACATGGCAACACCTCGGAGAACGACGCGGTGGCTCCCAAGCAAAGCGCCCCGTCCCGGTGATGACCGAGACGGGGCGCGATGCGTTCGTGACGATTACTTGAGATTCTTGAACGCCTTCGGGCCTTCGTAGATGTCCTTCATGAAAAGCAGCGCCGGAATCAGGAAGATCGCGATCTGGCCGAACGGTCCCACCGCGACGATGCCGCGGAAGACCATCGAGATCAACGAGAGGAAGATCTTCGTGAACGGCAGCAGGACCGACGTCGGATCGATCGGGAAGATGGCGTCGAACATGTACGGACAGGCCTCCGAAGAGCGTCAACCACGAGGCGGGCCACTCCCGCCAACCGCGTCAGTGTAGCCAACGCCGGTCGGGGGAGCAAGCGTTCCGACCACCCCCGGTCAGCGCGCCCACTTCTGCAGGTACTGCAGATCGTCCTCGTCCGCACGCGCCGTGTACACCGCGCCCTTGCCGAAGCCGACGACGCGCGTGCGCGGCGGGAACACGACCTGTCCCGTACGACGGCCCGTCGCATCGAACACGTCGTACCGCGGCGTCTTGTCGCTCGCCGCGCGATAGCGGCCCACCCAGATCTCGCCGGTGGGGGTCGCGTAGACCTGCTGCCCCGCAAAGAGCGGCATCGTGGCGGGCCAAGTGCCCGGCTCCGGCGCGGTCACGGGGACGGCCTCGTTGCGCGCCGACGTCCCACCGGGTCCGACCGTCACGGAGCGCGCGAACGCGATCGGTGCATTCGCCGCCCGCTCGTCGCGCCACGCCTGCTTCTCGGCCTCGGTGACGCGAATCGGCGTCCCAGCCACGGCCGGGCCGCGCACCGGTGCGCCGAGTCCAGTCGCCGGATACACCTCCACGTGGTAATCGACGTGCCGCACCACCACGACGCGACCATCCGGCAACACGGTCCATCCGTCCTCGGCGGCGAACGGCGTGACGCCGACGCGGATGTTCGTGTTGCCGCCCGACGCGTTTACTTGGGTATTCCCCTTGGGCACCTGCAACCATGCGACGGTATCGCCGCGCATGGTGCGGCGATCGGCGCGCATGACGGGGACGCTGTCCGCCGGCTTGGGCCCCTCAGGTGTGATGGTGACGGGCGAACCAGTGTAGTAGACGCGCCCCTGTGCATCGACTGCGCGCGTGCTGAGCATCTGCATCGGGCCACCACCCACCGACATCACCATGCCGCCGGCGCGACCAGGCGCGCCCGACGGTGCGGGCCGTGCCGCAGGACGCGCCTCATCGGCACCCTCGGGCACCCACGTGCCGGCCGACGTTCCACCCGGGCCAAGCAAGAGAAAACGGGTATTGAGCGGATCAGCGATCAGCGTGCTGTCGCCCGGCAACGGCAGCGCCGATGACGGCATCTGGTACTCGTTCGGCCCCGAGCCTTCACGACCGACCCTGGTCGCGCGACCCGTCCGCAGATCGATGACCTGCACGAGCTTGTCGCGATTGTCGGTGGCCACCACGCGCCCGTCGGCCAGCTCGCGCACGCCACGCAGACTCGTGAACGGCTCGGTGTACTCCGCGAGAGGCTTGCTGAAGGTCCTGGTCGGAACAGTCTGGGCAAACGCCGGCGAGGCGAACGCGATGGTCAGCGTGAGACCGACGAGAGCGGGTGCCGCACGGTGCGGGCGAGACGTGACGCGCGAGACAGGCGAGTCGGAGGACATGGACGGACGCGGGGTCGCTGGAGGGAGTGAAGCCGCGGCGTGGGCCAACGAGCCCGCGCGCCGCGGAGGTGTGAATAGGTCACGCCAACCCCCCTTCAGGTTGCCTCACGCCGCCCGTCGCCGCCAGCGCCAGGGCTTTCGCGGCGTGAGCCGCCGCCCCACCAGCAAGGGCGGGAGCAGGAACAATGCCGCCGCGGTGCCCATCACCGTGCCGCCCGCCGTGGCCAGCGCAATCGCGCCGAACAAGGTCGTCGCATCCGTACCCACGCTCAGCGGCGCAAGACTCGCCAGCGCACTCAGCGTGACCAGCACGATCATGCCGCTTCGGTCGCTCGCCGCGCGCAACACATCGCCCGCGTGCAGCGCCCCAGAGCCGCCCCGCGCGAGCCGCGCGCGGCGCCGCACAAGCGCGGCGTCCACGAGCAGAATGGCCTGATTGACCGCGAGCCCCACCACGAGAATCACACCAACCGCCGCCTCGCGTCCGAAGGCCGACTTCGTGGCCCAGAACGCCGCGACCACGCCGGCCAGCGACAATGGCAACGACAGAAACACCATCGCCGAACCCCACACCGAGTCGAACACGAGCGCCACCGCCAGGATCACGAGCGCGAGCCCCACACCGAACACCAGCCAGAGTCCCTTCGCGCTTTGGTCATCGCGATACCCCCACAGCGAGCCCGCATCCTTCACTTCGTAGCCCGGCGGCGTGGCTACCGTCGCGAGAAACGCATCGTAGGTGCGTTGTGCCAGACGCTGCGGACCGCGGAAATCGAAGTTGACGTGGCGGATGTACTGCTGATCCTCGCGCGTGACGATGCTCAACGCTTCACGCGCGTCCACCACGGCGAGATCGGCGAGTCGCACCGGCGCACTCGTGGGCGTGGGCACGATCGCCTCGCGCAGCTCATCGAGCGTGCGATCACGCGCGCCGGCACTCTTCACCGTAACGGGCAGTTCATCACCATCGACCTCGAGCAGCAGACGCCCTACCGGCCCGCGCACTTCGCGCGCCACGGCCGCCGCGAAGTCCTGCGACGTGACCCCGTGCCGATGCAGCGCTTCCCGATCAGGCTCGAGGGTCACGGCGTAGCCACGCTCGTTCCCCCAGCCGCGCCCTGAGGTGATCGTGACATCGCGCACGCGCGCAATGAGTTCGAGACGCGCCTTGAGATCTTCGGCGAGCGCGGTGACGCCGCTGTACGAATAGCCCGTCACGCGAATGCGAAACGCCACACTCGAGCCCCCGCCACCACCGGCGTAGAAGCCGGGTCCGTCGCCGCGCACCGAGATGTTCGCGCCGCCCACCAGCACGGCACGCTGGGTGAGCAGCTCCTCGAGTTCGAGCGGTACCGCTGTGAGCCCGCCCTCGCGCGTGAAGAGCACCTGCATGTACGCGCTCGTCATGTTGCCGTTGGTGACCACCTGCTCCACCTCCGGACGCCCGGTCACCAGCGCTTCGAACTCGCGCATCGCGCGATCGAGCGTTTCCGGATCGCTTCCCCGCGGGAAGGTGAGATTCACCGCGAGCGTCGTGCGTCGTTCACCCCAGCCGCCCCACGCCGAACGCGGCACCTTCTTGATGAACCCCCACGTCATGATCGCAAGCAACACCGTGCTGCCAAGCACGGTCGCCCAGCGCCACCGCAGGAGACCGCGCAGCATGGCGCGATACACGCGACCGATCCGAGGCCAGCGCACCGGGCGCACCGCTGCACCACGTCCGAGCGCCGGCACCACGAAGAGCGCGGTGAGCACACTCCAGAGCAGCGCGAGCGCGAATGCCGCCGCGAACGGCACGAACGCGGCGCGCGTATCGCCCTGCAGGTACAGGAACGGGAACAGCACTACCGCAGTCGTGAGCGTGGCGCCAATGATCGCGGGCGTGATGCGCCACGTCGCTTCGGCGCGACCGGTCGGTGTATCGGGCGCCGTCGCGAGGCGATTCACGACGACCAGGGCGTTCTGCACCAGAATGCCCACCCCCATGCCAAGGCCGGCGAGTGTGAGCAGGTTGGCCGGGATGTCGAGCAGGTAGAGCCCCAGCGCCGTGCCCGCAATCGCCACGGCCGTACTCCCCATTACCAATACAACGGCACGCGCGCGTCGCAGCATCACTGCCAGCACGAGCAGCACCGCCACGAACGCGATACCGCCACGACGCAGCAGGTCGGTGAGTTCCTTGTCGAGATCGATGCTTGCATCCTGCGACACCCGATACTGCACACCGGGCGGCGCGACACGCTGCAGTTCATCCACGGCCGCGCGTGCTGCGATGGCGGTCTTGATGGCATCGGCGTTGGCATGTCGATACAGATGCACGGCCACGGCCGGCACGCCGTTGATGCGGAAGAAGCGCCCCTGCGCATCTTCTTCGGCACGAATGGTGGACAGTTCACTCAGACGGAACACACGACCGTCAGGCGCCGCGACGGGCAGTTGCGCCACCGCCTCCAGCGACTTCGGCTCATCACGCAGCGTCACCGACCGCTCGACACCATCCTTCACGTCACGTCCGAGCGACTGCACCACGCGCGCGCCGTTGAGCGTGGACGTGAGCAGTTGCGGTCCGAGATCAATGCGTCGCAGCAGCGCCGGGTCATACGACACGGCGACGCCCAGATCACTGCCGCCGCGGTCCGCGACACTTGACACGCCGGGCACGGCGGACAGTCGCGGCGCCACCTGATCGAGCAGCAGTTTCTGCAGCGTGCCAGGCGTGTACGGCCCCGAGACCTCCACCTGCAGCAACGGCGGTTCTTCCAATCCCTCGGGGGTGTAGTTCGACACACTCGGTGGCGTCACCCCCGGCGGAAACTCGGCGCGCAACAGCTCGAGTCGTTCCAGAATGCCGAGCCGGGCGAGCTGCACATCGGCGTTCGCTTCGAGCTCGACGGTGATGTTCATACCGTTGTCGCGCGACTCACTCGTGGTGCGCTTCACGCCGCGCACCCCCTGCACCAGCGCCTCCACCGGCGAGGTGACGTACATCTCCATCACTTCGGCCGAGGCGCCGTTCCACGCCGAAGCCACGGTCAGGCGCGGCAACTCCACACTCGTGCGCGACGCCAGCGGCAGTCGCGTGAAGCCGATGGCGCCGGCCACGAGAATGGCCACACTCACGGCCCACACCACCGCCGGCCGATGCGTGGCGAAGCGGATCACGCTTCGCTCCCCGCCACCATCGGCGCGATGCCCGCGTCGCGCAACGCACGCCGCGCTCGGCGCTTGTCGAGCGCGCGCTCCACCACCACGTACACCGTGGGCAGCAGGAAGAACGTCACCACAATGGCGCTGATCGCACCACCGATGACCGCCGCCGCGAGCGGCTGATAGAGCGCACCGCCCGACCCGATGCCGAGCAGCAGTGGCAGCACGCCCGTGATGGTCGTGAGCGAGGTCATCGTGATCGCGCGCAGACGCTGCCGACCACCGAGCAACACGGCCGTCTCCACATCGTGCCCCGCTTCACGAAAGCGGCGGATCGCGTCGAGCTTCACCACCGCTTCGTTGTCGGCCATGCCGATCATGATCACGATGCCGATGATCGACACCGCGTTGAGTGACTGCCCGGTGAGCCAGAGAAAGATCACGCCACCGGCGGCGGCCAGCGGCACCGTACACATCACCACCATGGGAATGGTGAACGACGAGAACTCGCCTGCGAGCACGAGGAACACGAGCAGTACGGCGAGCACGCCCACCAGCGCGAGCTGGTCGGACGTGCGACGGCGTTCGGTGTCGGCACCCGCCACCTGCCACGTCGCCGTGGCTGGCAGACCGAGCGCCGACATGCGCGCGAATACTTCCGCACTCGCCTTCGCGGTGCCGCCGTCTTCGACCAGGCCTTCCACGATGCTCACCGGTCGCTGTCCCACGCGCACGACTTCGAGTGGCGCGCGCGTTTCGCGCACGTCGACGTACTCCGAGACCGCCACACCGCCCACGCGCGTGGCGAGTGCGGTGGCGAGGTCTTCGTTGCGCACCCCTTCGTATCGCACCGAGATGGGGGTGCGTCGATCGGTCTCGCGCAACTCGGAGCTCGCCACGCCACCGAGGCCACCCTGCAGTGCACTCGCCACCTGCGTTGGCGACACGCCCTGCATGGCCATGCGATCGCGACGCAACGACACCTCGATCACCGGTTGCGTGCCCGCGAACGCATCGCGCACGTCGGCCAGCGTGGGCACGGTGCGCATCATCGCACGCACCGAATCGGCCCACTGCTGGGACTCGGCCAGCGACGCACCACTCACTTCGACGCGCACGAGGCGCCCTTCGCGTCCGATGAGTGAACCGAACTCGGATTGACCCGCGAGATCGATCGCCAGCGCGCCCTGCGCGACGAGTTCCGGCGCGCCCGCGCGCAGTCGCTCGGCGAAGCGCGCGGCGCTCGTGCCATCGGGCACCGGCACGATCAGCTGCGCCGTCGCAGATGAGCCCGGATTGGCTCCAGCGAGAATCTCTTCGTCGGTCGCGCGTCCGATGCGCGCATACACACCCACCGCGCCCAAGTTGCGGGCGGCCTCTTCGAGCGCCGTGATCGAACGCGTCGTCGCCTCGATGGCCGTACCTTCGGGCAACTGCACCTCGGCCACCAGCACCCCTTCATCGACTCGCGGCAGCACTTCCTTGGGCAACGTGACGAACAGGAGCACCATGACGGCGAGCAGCGCCGCGCCACCGGCGAACACGGGCCCCGGGTGGCGCAGCGACCACTGCATGCCGTGCTCGTACCAATCCGCGAAGCGCGTACCGAAGGCATCGAGGCGCTGTCCCCACGGTCCCACCGCGCGCCGCACGGGCGGTGCCGCCTGCAGCGCGGCTGCGCGGGCACGCCGCCCCACCATCATCACCGGCATGAGCGTGACCGCCAGCAGCAGCGACGCCGCGACCGTGGTCACGACGCTCAGCGACAGATCACGAAACAGCGCCGCCGCGAGTCCCTGCACGAAGATGATCGGACCGAACACGAGCATCGTGGTGAGCGTGCCGGCGAGCAGCGGGCCCGACACTTCGTCAGTGCCTTCGATGGCGGCATCGATGAAGCCCACGCCCTCTTCGCGTTTGCGTCCCACGGCTTCGGCCACGACGATGGCCGTGTCCACCAACAGTCCGGTGCCGAGCGCGAGTCCACCGAGCGAGAGCACGTTGATGGTCACGTCGAGCAGCTGCAGCATCACGAGCGCGACGAGCACCGACAGCGGGACGACCAGCCCGATCGCCATCGACACGCGCCAGTCGCGCAGGAACACCAGAATCATGAACAGCGACATCAGGCCACCGGCCACGATTTCCTGCCCCAGATTCGACAACGCGTCCACCACGAAGTCGGCCTGCGCGGCGACCACGGTGAGTTCGACGGCGGGAAACTCCTGCTCCAGCGAGGCGACGGCCTCCATCATGCGGCGCGTCACCGAGACCGTGTTGGATCCGGCGTCCTTGTATACCACGAGGCCGATCGCTTCGCGTCCATCGAGTCGCGTGATGGTGAGCGGATCGGCCAGACGCGTGGTGACCGTCGCGATGTCGCGCAGCGCCACCGTGCTGCCGGCGGGGCCGACGGGCACGGCGAGAATCTCCTCGGGCGTGCGGAACTCGGTGAGTGCACGCACGGAGAAGCGGAACTGACCGCGACGCACGGTACCACCAGCGCCAGTCGCGTTCTGTGCCTTGATGGCCTGCGCCACATCCTCGGGCGTGAGCCCGAGCGCACGCAAGCGATCGGGATTCACTTCCACCTGAATCTGATCTTCGGGCGCCCCAACGACCGCCACCGACGCCACACCTTCGATCTGTTCGAGCCGACGCGCGAACACTTCTTCGGCGGTTCGCGAGAGGCCGCGCAGGTCGCCGACACCGAGTCCGGCACCCGTTTCCCCCAGGGTGCTGTCGCGCGCTGTGCGCTCGGTGGTCGTGGTGGCGCGCATGCCGAGCACGGCGATGGGCCGCTCGCCCGGATCGCTCGTGAGCAGCGTGGGACGTTCGGCGCGCTCGGGCAGTCTCCCGCGCGTCGCATCGAGTCGCTCGCGCACGTTGAGCACCGTCGTGCGCATGTCGGTGCCCCAATCGAAGCGCGCGGTGGTCGTGACTTCACCATTGCGACTGACCGAGCGCAGCTCGACGAGTCCCGGCGTAGCCGCGATTGCTTCTTCGATGGGCTCGGCCACGAAGCGTGACACTTCGGGCGCCGCCGCACCGGGGTAGTTCGTGCGAATCGTGAGGACAGGGAGCGTGACGTCCGGGAGGAGTGACACCGGCAGGCGACTGAGCGACACGCTGCCCAGCAGCACGACACCCAGGACCGCCGCGATGGTCGCGACCGGCCGTTGAACCGCAAAGCGAGGCAGTGACATGCGCGCGGTCGCGACTCAGTCGTTGCGCCGCGCGGGCAGCGCGGTGCCCGACGTTTCGCGCTCGCGCATGGCCGACACGGTCACCTTGGCGTCATGCGTGAGCGTGAGGTGCCCATCGACGATGACCTGATCACCGGGCTGCACGGGGATGAGCCCCGACGCCGAGTCCGGGAGCACTTCCGTCTCGACACCGTTCGAGCGCCCGGGCACGATGTACGTCCACTGCGCACGCCCGTCGCGCACCACGAACACGAGTGGTCGCGTATCACGTTCGATGATGGCGCGCGTCGGGACGAGGCGACGACCGGGGAGGCGCTGCGCCTCGAGATCGACGTCGGCGTACATGCCGGGACGCAACACGCGTTCACCCGGCACGCGCACGATGACGCGACCGGTACGCTTGACGCTGTCCACGATGGGGAGGACCGCGTCGATGCGTCCGCGCAACGCGCGACCCGGAATGGCGGCGCTTGTGATCATCGCTTCACCACCCACGCGAATGAGCGGGAGATCATCTTCGAGCACACGCGCTTCGATACGCACCGCGCTCACATCCACGATCGTGGCGAACGGCGAGCCAGCTCCGAGTCGTTCACCGGGCGCGAGGTCGAGACGATCGATGTAGCCATCGACCGGCGCCGTGATCACGCTGCGCGCACGCTCCCAGCGCGCCTTCTCGAGGCGCACTTCGGCGGCGGCCATGCCGCTGCGAATGCGCAGCGCCTTGCGCTGCTCCTCGGTGGGGCCGATGCCCGTGACCAATGACTCCGGCATGAAGCTCTCGCGAAACGCCTGTTCGCGCTCATCGAGGGCGGCCTGCGCTTCGCGCACGGCCAGATCGAACGGAAACGGATCGAGCCGCACGAGGGGCTGGCCCTTGGTGACGCGTGCCCCCGAGCGCACGAGGACTTCGGCCACTGTCCCCCCCACATCGGCAGCCAGATCGACGACGGCGTCACCGTACACATCACCGCGGGTCTTCACTCGCAGCACGAGATCGCCGTCGCGTGCCTCCTGGGCAACGACGGAGAGCGCGATCCCCGGGCGCGCGGCATCGGTGGTTCCGGCCGCCGCGTCGGCGGTCACGGCGGTGGAATCGCCGCCCTCTGCCGCGCCGTCGTCGGTGGCGGCGTTACAGGCACTACTGGCCAGAGCGGTCCAGAGCACGAGCAGGTGTCGCTGGCGAACTACGGGCATGGCAGACGGGCGCTGGGGGGAGGTGAGGACGCGAGCGGTGCGGCAGGCACCCGAGCGCTCGCGAAACACATGCAGCGTTAGTGGCGCGACCCGCTGCAATGGTTGCACGGGTCAGAAATGAACGCTCGTCACAGTACGCGGCAAGCGCGCGAGGGTTCCTACAGTCGAGCTCGCTTGGATTCCATTGCGCACGGCGCACACTTTTTGCACACCGTGCACACCAGTTCTGACGCGACCGCGGCGACGTTACGGACGTGATGTGCACGCTTGCGACACGCGCCACTCGTCCCCATGGTTGAGCATCTCGGCCCACCCGATGCCGTCCACGATGCCGTGCAGTTCGAAGTGTGGCTCGCCGAGCGCGAGCTGCTGTCGGCGGCCATGCAGTTGCGGGACCTGATCGGGCAATCGCCATCGCGCGCGCGGCTCGACGAGGCTCGCATCGGGTATCAGGCCGCGTGGCTGCGGTTCATGGTGTCGCTGTGCAACCTGCCGCTGCCCGATCGACCGCCTGCGGTCGAACATGCGCTCGATGCCCTTCGCGCCGCACACGCGCTGCGGTCGGATGGCATCCTCCCGGGACGCGATGCCGCGCCCCAGTCATCGTCGCCTGCCGAGGATTCCCGCCATGGACCGACGCGCCCCGCTCCCGAAGGCCACGAGCCACCCGCTGATCACCCTCCCGCTCCCCCCGAACATGCGTGAACCGTTGCTGCCGATCGACGCCTACACCGTGGACATTGGCGACGAAAACCGCTGGCAGGGGCACCCGACACAGCCGCACGGGTGGTTCTCGGTCACGCACATCGCGTATCGGATGGTGATGTTGCCCCCGGAGCGTCGCGCGTGGTTCCTGGAGACGCTGCCGCTCGATGTGTTGCCGCAGGGTCCGCGTCGCCCCACGCACATCGATCACGAGGCGCCGGCGCCGACGCACCCCATGGCGATCGCCGCCGAACAGCTGCGCGTGATTGCGGAGGACATGGAACGCGACGGCTGCTTCGAGATGGCGTTCACGACGGTATCGTCGGCCGCGCGGCTGGTGAGCTTGCACGACGCCGGGGCAGCGCTTTCGGCGACCAACCACCTCGCGCGTATCACGCGTCAGCTGGGCGAGACGGCCGCCGCGGAGGAGATCTACACGTCGGTGGTGGAGGAGGCGAAGCGGCTGGGGCTGCGGTCGGTGGCGGGGTATCGTCCGGCGCAGAAATTCTACTACGAAGAAGCGCTGGACCTCGCCCCCGCAGGCTCAGCGCTGGAAGGCACCGCACGCTGGGGCCTGATGAACCATGCATTGGCGGTGCACTCGCTTCCGGATGCGCTCTTGCACGGCTGGCGCGCGTACGATCTGCTCGAGGGCGACGAGATGCGGGCCGGTATTCTCTCGAACCTCGCGTCCGTCGCCCACCGCGGCGGGTTTCTGGAAGCAGCCGTCGGCGGCTATCTCGGTGCCTTGCAGCTCGCTGAACCACCGCGCCTGTGGCTGAGCATCGCCGCGTCCGCTGGCGAGGCACTGGGAGACGCTCGACGCATCGATCGGCTGACCATGCTGGAGGCCGAGGGGCGGCCTCGTGCCTCGGCCGCCGGGCCATTCGAAGTGGCGCAGTGGCTGCTCGGCTTGGCTCGCGGCTGGCAGGCAGCTGGCGCGATGGATGCTGCCTCCCGCTTCGCAACGGAGAGTCGCCATCTGGCGCAGCAACACGAGTTTCACGAAGTTGTCTATCGGGCAGACGCGCTCTTGAACGAGACGGCGGCTGCGCCAGCCACCCGACAGGAGACGGCGGGATCCGCAGAAGCAGATCTGCCGTTCTCCGTTCGGGGCGGGCTGTTGCGTCTGGTCGAGCTCGGCGCGTGAGCGCCGTGTCGGTCAGGTCCAGGGCATCGTATCAGCCGACTTCGTCGGCTCGTCGACGCCGGTCGGCGAACCCGTGCAAGCGGCGAGCGCGAAGGAGCTGATCAGGGCGACGGCGAGAACTCGAATCGTACGCGACATGGAGGGACTCCGGTTGAGGGTTGAGCAAGAGGATAGGCCCTTCCCAACGCCTCCGGGTGTCCGCCGTGTGCAACCGGTGTGCGCCGTGTGCAACGAGTTTTCCCCGCCGTGCTGACCACCCGGCGGGTTTCGCTGCTCTTCGGCGATCGACTCGCCCACGCCCGCCTGCTCGAAGCGGTCCGCGGACACGCCGCGCTCTGGACCAGTGAGGACCCCGACGAAGTCGCGGACGCCGTGGCGACCTCTCACGACGAGGTCGCCACCGTCATTCTGTTTTCCCCGTCTCGGCATGCGGAAGGCATTCGCGCCGCCGAGATCATCCGCGCCGTCGCCCCCGACCACGCCATCGTCGGCTACGTCGATCCGCGTACCATCAGTTCGCGCTTCATCCTCGAGACCGGCCGCGTCGCGCTCACCGACCTCGTCCTCCGCGACGTCGATGACTCGCGCGCCATTCTCTTGCGCGTCATTCAGAACGCCGCCCAGCGCGACCGCGCCCTGCGCATCGCACACGAGCTCTGCGACGGCCAACCGCGCGAAGTGCGCCTCGTCGTCCAGTTCATCTGCCGCCACCTCCGCGACACGCTCGACGCCACCAGCATCGCCGCCGGACTCGGACTGAATCGGCGCACGCTCTACCATCGGCTGGCGCAGGTCGGCAGCCCCGGACCGCGGGAACTCGTGGGGTGGTGTCGCGTCGCGTACGTCTGCTGGCAGCTCAGCCACGCCTCCGCCACCCTCGCCGACATCGCCACCCAGCTCGATGTGCCGGTCTGGCGAGGGCTCGCGTCGCTGCTGCGACGCTATCTCAACATGACCACCCGCGAGCTTCGCGAGAGCGACGCCTTCGCCATCGCGATCGATCGCTTTCGGGCCCAGTTCGTCGCCCCGATCAGCGACGACGCGACCCCACGCCCGATGCCCATGATCGGGACACCATTGCCACCGCGACCACCGATCGCCTTGCTCACGCCCGGCCCGCTCGGTTAGTCTTCGGGGCTGTCCGTCGGACAGCCAAGCGCGAGTAGCTCAGTTGGATAGAGCGTCGGCCTCCGGAGCCGAAGGTCACAGGTTCGAGTCCTGTCTCGCGCGTACGAGACTTTCGTCGTCGGGGCGCAGTCCGGGATTGACCGGAATCGGCGCGGCGCGTACGTTCGCCGCTCCCTCCCCCCATTTCCTTCGCGCGCGTGCACGTCGCCGAATTGAAGCGCAAGACGATCCAGGAGCTTCAGGCTCTGGCCGCCTCGCTTCACGTCACCAACACCTCGGGCCTGCGCAAGCAGGACCTGATCTTTCGTATCGAGCAGGCGCTGCTCGATGCAGAAACCACGCTCTACGGCGAGGGCGTGCTCGAAGTGCTGCCCGAAGGCTACGGCTTTCTGCGCGCCCAGGATTTCAACTACCTCTACGGGCCCGACGACATCTACGTCTCTCCGTCGCAGGTCAAGCGCTTCGATTTGCGCACCGGCGACACCGTCATGGGCGAGGTCCGCCCGCCGAAGGAAGGAGAGCGGTATCTGGCGTTGCTCAAGGTGGAGCGTATCAACGGACTCGACCCCGAGATGGCGAAGCAACGAATCTCCTTCGACAACCTGTCACCGCGGTACCCCGATCAGCGCATTCGCCTCGAACACGAGGGCGGGGATGTCGCCTGCCGCCTGTGCGACATCATCGCTCCGCTCGGCAAGGGACAGCGCGGTCTCATCGTCGCCCCACCCAAGGCGGGCAAGACGATCCTGCTGCAGCAGGTGGCGAACGCCATCGCCGTCAATCACCCCGAGGTGACGCTGATCATCCTGCTCATCGACGAGCGCCCCGAGGAAGTCACCGACATGCAGGCCAGTGTGCCATCGGCCGAAGTGATCGCCTCGACGTTCGACGAGCAGCCGGACCGGCACGTACAGGTCGCCGACATGGTCATCGAGAAGGCCAAGCGGCTGGTCGAAAGCGGCAAGGATGTCGTCATTCTGCTCGATTCCATCACGCGACTCGGCCGTGCCCACAACGCCATCGCGCCGGCTGGCGGCAAGATCATGTCCGGCGGTGTCGAGGCGCAGGCACTGCAGAAGCCCAAGCGGTTCTTCGGCTCGGCGCGCAATGTGGCCGAGGGCGGCTCACTGACCATTCTCGCGACCGCGCTCATCGAAACCGGCTCGCGCATGGACGACGTGATCTTCGAGGAGTTCAAGGGCACGGGCAACATGGAGCTGGTCCTCGATCGCAAGATCGCCGACAAGCGCATCTTTCCGGCCATCGACGTCAACAAGTCGGGCACGCGTCGCGAAGAACTGCTCATGACGCCGTTCGAACAGCAGCGCAGCTTCCTGCTCCGCTCGTTCATCAGCGAGATGCCCAGCGACGAAGCGATCCTGTTCCTCCTCAAGCGCATGGAGCGCACGAAGACGAACCAGGAGTTCTTCGACCGCATGCACGAGCCATGAGCCGACGCGCGCACGCGTGACCACGCCGCGCACGCTCGCCATCGATTGGGGCGATCGACGCATCGGGCTCGCCGTCAGTGATGCCCTCGGGTTGCTCGCCACGCCCGTCGGTGTCGTGACGCGACGCACGGGCAAGCGACCGCCGATCGCCGAACTGCTGCGACAGGCCGACGCACTGGGCGCCGAAGCCATCGTGCTGGGGCTGCCGATCGATCCGGCCGGCGACGAAACCGACCGCTCACGCGAAGTGCGCGATGTGGCCGCGCGCATCGCCGCGCGCACGACGCGCCCCGTGCGGCTCGTTGACGAACGGTTCACGACGTCGGCGGCGCTGCGTACCGTGCGCGAGCAGGGTGGCAGTACACGCGGTCGCAAGGGCGATGTCGACGCGCTGGCCGCCGCGATTCTGCTGGAGCAGGTGCTGCAGGCCGCACGGGGCGGGATCGTGCTGGGGGAGGCCGTGGTGCCGGCGGCGCCGACACCCGCCAGCGAACCCGACGACGCATGACCGTGCATCGCGCGCGTCTCGCACGCCTCGGTGCCGCCTGCGCCGGTCTCGCGCTCGCGGCCTGCGGTGGCAGCGAGCAACCGGTTCGGCTCACCGTTCCGGCCGGTGCGAGCTTCGCGCAAGTCGCCGATTCGCTGTCGGCACGCGGCCTCGTGGGGTCGACGCGACTCTTTCGCTGGTATGCGGCCGTTGGTGGACGCGATCGCGCGATCAAGGCCGGCACCTATCAGCTGTCGGCGTCGCAATCGTGGGGCGAGTTGCTCGACGCGCTGGTCGCCGGCCGCGGACTCGTGGTCACCGTCACGATTCCCGAAGGCTTCGACTTGCGCCGCATCGTGCCGCGGCTCGCGCGAGCACTCGAGGTGCCCGAGGACTCCGTGCGCGCCGCCGTTGCCGACTCCAC
Source organism: Gemmatimonadaceae bacterium (assembly GCA_025453875.1). GTDB lineage: Bacteria > Gemmatimonadota > Gemmatimonadetes > Gemmatimonadales > Gemmatimonadaceae > JAABRT01. The sequence continues at coordinate 15,497 of JALOPN010000014.1, forward strand.
GTCGCGAGCGAGCCGTGGCATCAGTGCGCCCACGCTCGAAGGCTATCTGTTCCCCGATACGTACACGTTCCCGGCCGGCACCTCGGCGCGCGAGGCGGTGCGCACCATGCTCGCGCGCTTCGACGCGATGTGGCGCCCCGAGTGGGATGCACGACTCACCGCGCTCGGCATCACGAAGCACGAAGCCGTCACCATGGCCGCGCTCGTCGAGAAGGAAGCGCGCGTTGCGAGCGAACGCCCGACCATCGCCGCCGTCTACTGGAATCGCGTACGCATCGGCATGCGCCTGCAAGCCGATCCCACGGTGCAGTACGCGTTGCCGGAGCATGTCGACCGTCTGCTCTTCGTGCACCTCGAGGTTGATTCGCCGTACAACACGTATCGCTACGACGGACTGCCGCCAGGGCCGATCGCGTCACCGGGAGCGGCAAGCCTCGAGGCGGCACTGCAGCCCGCCGACGTGCCGTATCTGTTCTTCGTGGCGCACCCCGACGGACATCACGAGTTCACGCGCACCTTCCAGGAGCACACCCGGGCCATCGCGATCGTGCGGCGCGAGGCGCGCCGGCGACAGGCGGCTGCGCGCGCGTCGGCTGCACCAACCACCACGACATCACCCGGACAGCCCGATGCCTGAGCGTGCACACGCGCGCTGGGCGCCGGATGCGGTACGGGATGCGATCCGCCTGATCGCGATCACCGACGATCTGCGCGACGGCGTCGACGGTCTCGTGGCGCGAGCCACCGCAGCCGAACGCGGTGGTGCCACCATGGTGCAGGTACGATTCAAGGCGCTCACGTCCCGCGAACTGTTGCGCATCACGCGCGCCCTTGTGGGTGCACTGCAGATTCCGGTGGTCGTCAACGATCGGCTCGACATCGCCCTCGCCGCCGATGCCGCCGGCGTGCACGTCGGCATCACGGACCTGCCGGTTCGCATCGCACGCGCGCTGGCCCCCGAGCATTTCCTCATCGGTGCGTCCCTCACGCACGCGGGAGAGCTCATCGAGTGCGATGACGCCGACTACGTGGGGGTGGGTCCGCTCTTCGGCACACCAAGCAAGCCGGACGCGTCGCCACCAACGGGGGTGCCGGGTGGCGTCGCACTGGCGCGCGCCGCCGCGCGCCCGGCCGTTGCCATTGGTGGCGTGGACGACTCCAACACGCAAGATATCGTGCAGGCCGGCTTCGATGGCGTCTCGGTGATTCGCGCGGTGCTCTCACAGCCCGATCCGGAAGTCGCCGCTCGCACGCTGCGCACGGCGGTGGAGCGCGGCGTGCACGCGCGTGCAGGGGTGTCGGCATGAGTGCAGACCGACGCAATCCGCGACGCCGCCCGTCGTCGCGCTCCGCGCGGACGTCGGGGCATCGTGGACCGGCCGAACCGCCGCGAGTTCGCGACGGTGTCACCGGTCCCGACGTTGCCATCGTCGATGCGCGCGCGGCGCAGCGTCTCGGTCGCGGGCATCCATGGATTTTCCGCAGCGACGTCCTCGTGCGCCCAACCGTCGACGCGGGCGTCGTGCACATGCGCACGGCCGAAGGACGCCCGCTCGGCGCCGCGTTGTGGAGCCCGGCCTCGGAGATTTCGCTGCGTCAGCTCACCACCGATGCGCGGAGCACCATCGACGCGACCTGGTGGCACGCGCGACTTGGTGAGGCGATCACCCGGCGCGCCTCCGTCGCGCAGACCTCCTCGGCCTACCGGCTCGTGCACGGTGAAGCCGATGGTCTGCCATCACTCGTGGTCGACCGCTACGATCGATGGCTCGTGGTGCAGCTGCTCTCCGCCGGACTCGCGGCGCACACGGACGCGATCGTGGCGTCGCTGCGCGCGCACCTCGAGCCAGACGGTATCCTGGCGCGTCATGACGTCGCGGTGCGCGAACGGGAGGGACTCACGCGCGACGTGTCGCTGCTGCATGGCGCCGTTCCCGATACGGTGCGTGTGCACGAGCATGGCGTGGCGTTCCTTGCCGCACCGTGGGAGGGACAGAAGACGGGGGCCTTTCTCGATCAACGCGAGAATCGCGCCCTGGTGGGACGCCTCGCGCGCGGACGAGCGCTCGATTGTTTCGCGTACCACGGTTCGTTCGCGTTGCACCTCGCCCAGCGCGCGACCGAAGTGATCGCCCTCGACATCTCCGCACCAGCGCTGGCACGGGCGGCCGAGAACGCCTCGCTGAACGGCCTGACCAACGTGCGCACGCACGTCGGCGACGCGTTCGATGTCCTGCGCACGTGGCAGCGGGCGGGTGAGCGCTTCGACACCATCGTGGTCGATCCACCGGCGTTCGCGAAGTCGCGCGCCACGGTCGACGCGGCCTTGCGCGGCTACAAGGACATCAACTTGCGCGCGATGCGCCTGCTCGCCCCCGGAGGCCTGCTCTTCTCCGCGAGCTGCTCGCATCACGTCGGTCTGGGGATGTTCCTCGACATGCTGCGCGACGCGGCCGCTGATAGCGGACGACGTCTCGCCATTCGGGATGTCACGGGTCACGCGGTCGATCACCCCGAGGTGCTCACGATCCCGGAAACGAGCTACCTCAAGGGCGTACTGCTCGAAGCGCTCGACTGAGGGCGCGTCGCACATGCGAGTCGCCGTCGAGGCGCAACAGCTGCGCCACGATCATCGCGGGATCGGCCGCTACGTGCGTCGTCTCCTGCCGGCGATGCTCGAGGAAGCCCCAACGCTGCAGATCACGCTCGGCGTTCGCGCCGACGACATCGCCGCGATCGAGACGGAGTGTGCGGCGCTCGAGGCCGCCGGGCGCCTCCGGGTGGTGTCGCTCGACGCGTGGCGGCGGATGGACTGCGAGGTCGCGTGGTACCCGTGGAACTTCGTGCGAGTGCGGCCAGCAAGCGGCGCGATCGTGCCCACCCTGCACGACCTCGCGCCAATGCGTGGCGACATCGACGGTCGCTGGTGGAAGGTGCTCAAGCGGTGGCAGGCACGGCGGGCGTATCGTCACGCGGCATCGGTGGCCTCGGTCGTCATCACGGGCGCGCAGGAGGCGGCCGACGAGCTGGTGGCGCGATTGGGCATCGCGCGAACGCGCCTCGAGGTGGTGCCACACGCGGCCGACGAGTTCGCGACCATCGCCAATCCGGTCGCCGCCGACGCTCTGCTCACAACCCTCGGCGTCGACGGCCCGTTTGCGCTGGCGCTCGGCTCTCGCGAACGTCGCAAGAATCTCGGCGTGGTGTGGGACGCTTGCGACGCCCTGGCCAACGCCGGTGAGACGATGCCGCTCGTGCTCGCGGGCCGTGCGCGTGTGCCCCTCCCCGATCGGCCGTGGCTGCGACGCGCGGGCTTCGTGAGCGATCCGGTGCTCGCGGCGCTCTACGCGCGAGCGACGGCCGTGATCGTACCCTCGCGCTACGAAGGGTTCGGGTTGCCGGTGCTCGAAGCGATGACGGCCGGCGGCGCGGTGGTGTGCGCGCGCGCGAGTACCCTGCCGGAGGTGGCGGGTGACGGTGCGCTGCTGTTCGACCCCGATGATGCGACGCAGCTCGTCACGCAGCTCCGTCGGCTGCGCGATGATTCGGCGTTCGAAGCCACGCTGCGGGCGGCGGCCCGACGGCGCGCCGCCTCGTACTCGTGGCGTCAGAGCGCTCAGGGCACGCTGCACGCCTTCGCGCGCGCGGCGGCGCAGGGACGACCTCAGACGCGCTGACAGCCGCCGCAGTAGTAAGTGGTGCGACCGGCCTGCGCACGACTGCGAATGATTGCGCCGCAGCGGTCGCAGGGCTCGCCTGCGCGGTCGTAGACACGCCACGCCTCATCGTCGCCATCACCCAACGCGTACGTGTAGCCATCGTCGGTGGCGCGCGCGCCGTAGTAGCGCCGCGAGGGGGCCCGCTCGAGCACGAGGCGGGCCGCGTCGACGAGTCGTGCGACCCGCGTGTGTGAGAGGCGTGAGGCACGCGCCAGCGGGTGAATGGCGGCCTCCCAGAGCGCCTCGGCGGCGTAGATGTTGCCGAGACCAGCCACGACGCGCTGATCGAGCAGCACCGGCTTGATGGGGCCGTGACGGCGCACGAGTGCGTCGTGCAGGTATTCCGCGGTCCACGCCTCGTCGAGTGGTTCCGGGCCGAGGGGCGGCACCACGGTTGCTCCGGGCGGATGCACCCGCACCACGGCGAAGGCGCGCCCATCCACGAGCGAGATGCGCGTGTGATCGTCGGTGAGCAGCGTCACGCGCCCGAGTCGCGGCGGTGGCAGCGTGACCGGTCCGATGGCCCAGTCGCCGGTCATCTTGAAGTGCACTTCGATGATGCGCGCATCGTCGAGTGTGAGCAGCTGGTACTTGGCGCGGCGCTCGATCTGCACCACGCGATGCCCTTCGAGCGACCGCGCGACATCATCGGGGAGCGCGCGTCGCGCGGAGGGATGATGCGTTCGGACCTCGGTGAGGACACGCTGCAGCAGCGCAGCGCGCAGCAGTTGTGTGGCGCGTTCGACTTCGGGAAGCTCAGGCACGTCGTGCTCGTGATGGGAATGGCGGCTTTTCGCAGAAACGTCGTGCGATTGTGCATCGTGCCCTTGCGCATTCGAGACATGCACCTAGTATTTGTCCACATCTATCCACAACCGGGGCATGCCCTTCCAGAATCCGCGGTCGCTCAAGTACGAGTACGAGTTGTACGTCGAACGCGAGATCGAGGACTACAAGGACTCGATCCCGCGGAGCGCCATCCTCAAGATCGGGGATGAGGCGGTGGCCTCGCTCGCACGTCAGCCGCAGGTTGCGCTGACCGAGCTCCTGATCTGGCAGGAAGTGGATCGGATCATCTCACGGCGCCTGCGGCTCCCCACGTATCAGACCTGGCGTCGTCGCCGTCTGCGTGAGCTCGAGAAGTACCGTCGGCCGGAAACGTGGGGACTCGATCCCAACGCGGCCGTGTGTCGGGCGGTGGAGCACGCGCCCGATCGTCATGTGCTCATCGCGGGCACGACCGATGAAGCGCCCGCGCTGTATCTGGCCGCGAACGGCTGCGCGGTCACCGCGCTCGATCCGGCGGCCGACCTCATGCAGCGCGTGCTGGCGGCGGCACAGCAGGCGGGGCTGCACGATCGTGTGCGCACCTATCATGGCGATCTCGCCGCCTGGCACCCCGATGTGGAGTTGCACGCGGTCGTGTGTGGCGCGACCGCGCTCGCGCGGTTGTCGCCGGCCGACCGGGCCCGTGTGATCGATGTGCTGCAGAGTGCAACAGCCGACGGCGGGGTCCACCTCGTGGAAACGATCGCCGCCGGTGCGCAGGACGTCGGCAGCGACGGCACCCCCACGATCGTGATGTCGCTCGAGGAACTCGAGTCGCGGTATCGCGGGTGGAACGTGTCGCTCGAACGCACGCGCGAGAACGGCAGTCGCACCTTCCTCGCTCGCAAGGAAGCCGTCGCCTGAAGTGGCGAGCGTGTCGAACCGACACGCCGTGCAGCACCGCAGGACGTCGCAGACTGACACACGGGCCCATCGCCGTCGATTGGCTGTTCGCAAGTCTTTTCGAAACAACCACTTGCGATATGACTCCCGGCGGCACGAAAGCTGCTCTCTGAGATGTCGATTCGCGTCCACCGTAGGGACGCTCTGCATTCTCAGAACCGGGTGGAGGACCGCCCATGCGCAGCATTCGTCAGAAGACCAGCACCACCGATCGTGAACCGATCGGAATCGTCATTGCCGACGGCGGGGCGCCCGAAGCGGCCCCGCGATTCCTCGCCTACGTCTGGGGCCCGGTGCCCGACGACATCGAGCAGGAAGAACCCGAACTCGCCCTCGTTGGCGCGACCGCGTGATCACACGCTGAAATCTCGGGGGCAGGAACGCGAAAGACGCCGGCAGACATGCCGGCGTCTTTGCGTTCATGGGGACCAATGGTCCCCACGACGGGACTCGCCTTACGCGGCCGGAGCCGGCGCGGCCGGAGCCGCCGCAGCCTTGCGGCCACGCTTCGCGGTCTTCTTGCGACCAGCCTTCTTGGCCGTCTTCTTCGCGGCCTTCTTGCGACCAGCCTTCTTGGCCGTCTTCTTCGCGGCCTTCTTGGCGGTCTTCTTGCGACCGGCCTTCTTGGCCGTCTTGCGCGTCGCCTTCTTGGCCGTCTTGCGCGTGGCCTTCTTGGCGGTCTTCTTGCGCGTCGCCTTCTTCGCGGTCTTGCGGGTGGCCTTCTTGGCCGTCTTGCGCGTGGCCTTCTTGGCCGTCTTCTTGCGCGCGGACTTCTTGGCTGGAGCCATGTGAATCAATCCTCACAAGGAGGGTGTGGGTACCCGGTCTCCCCCGGTGGAGACGCGAGTGTCGTGTCGGTCGCGTGAAGCGAGCTTCATGCGGTCCGCCACGCTGGTGTGCACATCACCGAGGACGTGCACACACAGTCTGTGCGAACGGTTGTCGGATGGACGTCGTGATGTCGCACGACGTCACGGAATTCAGACCGCGTCGCTGAGGCTGGTGAAGGTGAAATCGCGAACCTTGAGTGGTGGAACGACAACGGCCTGACCTGGCCCGCCGCTCTCACTCGCACTGACACGCACCGGTGCTCCCATCATCTCGACGTTGTTGAGCATGAAGATGGGCGATTCGTTCCAGCGCAGATTCTTCACGGCGCGCGTGATGCGTCCGTTTTCGATGAGGAAGGTGCCGTCGCGCGTGAGCCCCGTGTACAGGATCGTGCGGGGATCGACCGGACGGATGTACCACAGGCGAGTGACCAGCAGCCCACGTTCGGTGGATGCGATCATCTCGTCGAGTGTCGCCGAACCACCGAGCATGCGCAGCGACCCCTGAAACGCGGATGGCTCAGCACCCTTCTGCTGCGCCCACCAGCGATCGTACGCGAGGTTCTGCACCACGCCATTCTGAATCCACGTGATCTTGCGCGCCGGCAGACCGTCGCCGCCGAACGTGCTGCCGTACGCTTCGCTGTCGAGTGGGTCGGAGAGCAGCGTCACGCGCTCATCGACGACCTTCTGACCGATCTTCGTGCCACCACCGGGCTTCGAGAAGAACGAGCGTCCTTCATCGGCGGCGCGCGCCTGCGCAGCCCCCGCAATGAGTTGCACGAGATTGCCCACCGCCGTGGGCTCGAGAATCACCGTGTAGCGGCCCGGTTCGACCGCCACCGGATTGCGCGACCGCTCCGCCTTCTCGATCGCGCGCGCGCCGAGCGCGGCCGGATCGATGCGCGACCAATCGTGCGACGTCGCACCCGCCCAGCCGGAGCCGGTCCCATCGGTGGTACGCACCGTGGTGGTGAGGGCAACCGCCGTCGACTCACTCCACGCGAACAATCCACGCGACGTCGCGACGGCCTGCGATCCGCCGTTCGCTTCGAGATAGCCCGTGGACACGAGTCCCGCCGCCGCCGCCCGATCGGTGATCGCGCGCACGGCCGCCGCGCGATCGGCCGGCGAGAGCGCGGCCGTGGACGCGTCGTAGCCACCGGCCGGCGCGTACGTCTGCGGGCCGAGCTCGGGGAGCATTTCGGGATCGTCCGGGGCAAGTCGCGCCAGCGACTCGGCGCGCTTCACCACCGCGCGCAGCGACTCGTCGTCCACACGATTCGTGGTCGCGCTGCCGGCCTTCTTCCCGAACACGGCACGCACCGTGATCGAGACGTTCGTGTTGTCGCCCGCCGTCGAGATCTGGTTCACCGCGAACCGCGTGTTCGCCGTGGACCCGGAGCTGACGTTGACGCGCATCTCGTCGGCCGTGGAGAAGCCGAGCACGCGCTTGCACAGCGCCTCGGCCTGCGCGCGCCCGAGATGCGCCGGCGCCGCGCCGAACAACGAACGGGGGCCGCTCACGACTGCCGCCCCGTGTTGATCACGTTGACCTGACGGTGCCGCGTGGGCGGGCACCCATGGCTCACCGCGTTCGACTGCGCAGGCTGTCCCTTGCCGTCACCGAAGGCGCCACCGAGCTCGTAGCTGCGACGTCCGCCGAGCATGTCCATGCTGTTCCAGAACTCGGGCGTCCGGATCTGGTAGGCCACGTCCTTGAGCATGCCCACGATCTTGCCGCCGCGAATCTCGTAGAACAGCTGCCCACCGAACTGCGCGTTGTAGCGCTGCTGATCGATGCTGAACGACCCGTCGCCCACGATCGCGATGCCACGATCGGTGGCGGCAATGAGATCGTCCCACGAGAGATCACGCTCACCCGGCAGCAGCGACACGTTGGGCATGCGCTGGAACTGCACGTCGGCCCAGCTCTGCGCGTACGAGTTGCCGTGCGAGCGCACCTCGCGACCCTGCGACCGATACCAATCGGCCAGGTAGGGCGCCTGCTCGCGCGTCGTCTGGTAGTCGTTGAAGACGCCGTTCTTGATGATGAGGTACTCGTCGGGCTTCACGCCCTCATCGTCCCAGCCCACGGCGGCGAGCGAGCCGTCCTGCGACCGGTCGGCCTGCACGTTCATGAACTCGGGGCCGTACTTGAGCTTGCCAAGCACGGACTCGGGCGGCGAGACGAAACTCGTGCCCGCGTAGTTCGCCTCGAAGCCGAGCGCGCGATCGAGCTCGGTGGGGTGGGCGATGCTCTCGTGAATCGTGAGCCAGAGATGCGTGGGGTGGAGGATGAGGTCATACCGCCCCACATCCACCGACTTCGCCTTGAGCTTCTCCTGCGCCTCGTTGGCCCAGCGCTCGGCGTTCACCACCAGATTCGCGTCGAGCACGTGCTCGTAACCGCGCCCCATGGGCTGAATGTCGGTGCTCTGCCGCGACTGGAAGTCGCCCGCCTGCACGTTCACCGCCTGGCACGTCATGCTCGGCTGCGCACGGTAGATCGTCTGCACCACGAACGTGCCGTCCGTGGTGGCAAGCGTCTTTTCCTCGCGCAGGAAGAACATGCTCGAGTTGACGAACCCCATGCCGCGACCGCCGGGCTTGAGCACCTTGAGCGCCGCTTCATTGGCCTGCAGCAGCAGCCCCACCTGCTCTTCGATGGCGATATCGAACGGATCGATGCGCGCCGGCGACCGCCACGTGCCCTCGGGCGTCGGCGTGACCGCCGCGAGCTCCACCGGGCGACGCAACGCCGACCGATTGGCCTTCGCCTGCGCGACGGCCTGCTGCGCGACACGAATGACCTCGTCGCGGGTCAGCTCGTTGGTGGCGGCAAATCCCCACGCGCCGTCGACGAGCACGCGCACGCCGATCCCGAACGTCTCGTTATCGACCAGCCCCAACACACGCAGCTCGCGCGTGGAGACGTTGCGCACGTTGTTGCGGCTGATGCGCGCGTCGGCGTACGAGGCACCGGCCGACTTCGCGGCGTCGAGCGCCAGCAGCGCGAGCTCGCGAGAGACGGCATCAGCGACGCTGACGGGTGCCGCACCCTGCCGTTCGCTCGGCAAGGCGGCGAGCAGCGACGGCGTCGCCGCACTCAACCCGACGGCCGCAGCCGCCGCGGTGGACCCGTGAAGAAACTCGCGTCGAGAAAGGCTCACGCCGTACCCGAAGGGGTGGTGCGCCGGTCCCCATGTGGACAGTGCGCGCAAGTCGTTGTCATTGACGCGAATATACGTGTGGAGATTTCGGAAACGCAATAGCGCATATAAAGAACGCGCGCGAATAAGGTTTGCCACGCGCGTCACACGCAGCCCTACCACCGCTCACGACGCCATGCGAGCTTTGTCCTGCGTGCGTCGGTTGCCTCGGCGTGCGTGTCGATTCACTCCCCCGTCACCACACTCGTGAAAGCGCTCGTCAAGCCGTCCGCCGCACCCGGCCTCATTCTCGCCGACGTCCCCGTTCCGCAGATCCGCGACGACGAGGTCCTCATTCGTGTGCATCGCGCCGGCGTCTGCGGCACCGACGTGCACATCTACGAGTGGGATGCCTGGGCGCAGTCGCGCTGCCGCGCCCCGTTCGTCGTCGGCCACGAGTTCGCCGGCGAGGTCGTCGAGGTCGGCAAACTCGTCGAGTCCGTCCGGATCGGCGATCGCGTCACCGCCGAGGGGCACATCGTCGACGACCGCTCGATCTTCTCACGCACCGGCAACGCGCACGTCGACCCGTCCACCCGGATCATCGGCGTCGACCGCGACGGCTGCTTCGCCGAGTACATCGCCATGCCGGCTACCAACGTCTGGCACCTCGATGACGCGATCAACTACGAGATCGGCGGCATTCACGATCCCATGGGCAACGCGTTCCACACCGCGCTCACCGCCGACATTCCGGGCGCTGTGGTGCTCATCACCGGCTGCGGACCGATCGGCGCATTCGCCGTCGGCATCTGCCGCGCCGCCGGCGCCGCGCGCATCATCGCGACCGACGTGAACCCCAAGCGCCTCGCGCTCGCCCGCACCATGGGCGCGCACGACGCCGTGCACCCCGACGAAGCGGCCGCGATCGTGCACGCGGCGACCGACGGGCACGGCGCCGACGTGGTGCTCGAAATGTCCGGCGTGCCGGCCGCTGTGCATCAGGCGTTCGCGCTCGCCCGCCCGGCGGGACGCGTCAACATGCTCGGCATCCCGTCACGCACCATCGACGTCGACTTCGCCAAGGAGATCATCTTCAAGGGGCTCACGATCTACGGCGTCGTGGGACGCCGCATGTACGACACGTGGCACCAGATGACCCGCTTCCTCCGCGCCGGCACGTTCGACCCCACGCCCGTCATCACGCATCGCCTCCCGCTCGACGCCGTCGACGAGGCGATGCATCTCATCAAGTCCGGCGAGGCCGGCAAGGTGATCTTCGAGATCGCCTGATCCGCTTTCACCGTTCCGTACATGCCCAACGCCGCCTTCACCGCCGACGCCGACGCACAGATCGCCCAGCTCAAGGCCGATCGGGTCTACAAGCGCCTCAATCACCTCGAAGCCCCACAAGGCGCGCGCACCCGCATGGAGGGGCGCGGGGAGGTGATCGTGCTGTCGTCCAACAACTACCTCGGCCTCGCCAATCACCCCGCCGTGGTCGACGCCGGCATCGACGCGCTGCGCCAGTACGGGGCGGGTACGGCCAGCGTGCGCTTCATCTGCGGCACCTTCACGTTGCACCGGACGCTCGAGACCGAACTGGCCGACCTCGTGGGCACCGAGGCGTCGCTCTCGTACGTGTCGGCGTGGAACGCCAACGAAGCGTTCACCCCGACGCACGCGGGTCCGGACGACGTGGTGCTCTCCGACGAACTCAACCACGCGTCGATCATCGACTCGATCCGGCTCGCCAAGTCGATCACGAAGTGTCAGACGGGCGTCTACAAGCACGGCGACCTCGACGACCTCAGGGCCAAGCTCGACGCCGCGAAGGGCGCGCGCCGCCGCTTCATCTGGACCGATGGCGTCTTCTCCATGGAAGGGAGCATCGCGAAGCTGCCGGAGATCCTCGAGCTCGCGCGCCAGTACGATGCCGTCGTCATCATGGACGACTCGCACGCGACCGGCGTGCTGGGCGCCACCGGACGCGGTACGGCCGAACACTTCGGCGTGGTGGGCGAGGTCGATGTGATCACCTCCACGCTCGGCAAGGCGCTGGGTGGCGCGGCGGGTGGGTTCGTGGCCGGCGCGGAGTCGGTGGTGGATCTGCTCACGCAGCGCTCGCGCCCGCAGCTCTTTTCGAACGCGCTCCCGCCAACGGTCGCGGCGTCGTCGCTTGCGGCGGTACGCGTGTTGCGCGCCGAGCCGGCGCGTGTGCAACGACTGCGCGAGAACGCGGCGTGGTTTCGCAGCGCCATTCGTGAGGCGGGCTTCGCGCCGCTCGATGGCGAGACGCCCATCGTCCCGATCATCGTGGGGGAGACGGCGCTGGCGATCCGCATGAGCGAGCTGTTGCTCGACGAAGGCGTCTTCGTCACCGGCTTCGGCTTCCCGGTGGTTCCCAAGGGGCAGGCACGCGTGCGCTGTCAGGTCAGTGCCGATCACACGCGCGACGACCTCGAGCAGGTCGTGCGTGCGTTCCAGGTCGCCGGACGCAAGGCGGGGCTGCTGCGCTAGCGCGGACGAGGCGTCAGCGCGACGGATCAGATCGTCGCCACGAAGCGTAGCGGCCAGTCCACGGCCTTCGAGATGCCGATGCGCGGCGTGATGTGGACGGCGACGTCGGGGACGGGCGCTCCGCGCAGAATGCGCAGGGCGCTCCCGAACCCTTCCTCGCGCGTGACCGCGTTCACGCACCAGTGCAGGCCGTAGATGCGATAGACATACGCCACCCCAGGCGGGCCGAAGAGATGCCACGTCCGCGCGGTGCGGCCGGCCACGGCGTGACAGGCCGGATCATGTGGACCGAGATACGCTTCGGTCTCGACGATGACACCGCACACGTGCACGCCGGCGATCGTCGAGCATAACCTCGCGCCCAACAACTCACGCGCGACGACGGCCGGATCACGGTTGTAGAACGTCGACGGCAGCGGCGGATCGAGTGGATGCACGATGCAACGCGGCGCCCGGAGTGACCCGGGCGCCGCGTCTCACATCACTTGGCCTTGGTGGCGCCAGCCGCACCCTTGCGGGCGGCTTTCTTCGCACCGCCCGCCTTCTTCGCGGGAGCCTTCGCCGCGGGCTTGGCTGCCGACTTGGCCGGTGCAGACTTCGCCGGTGCCGGCTTGCTCGGTGCCGGCTTGCTTGGTGCCGCCTTGGCTGGTGCTCGCTTGGCCGGCGCGGCCTTGGCGGGAGTCTCCTTCGCCGCCGATGCGGGCTTGGCGGGCTTGCCTGACGCCTTCGCGGGCGCCTTCTTCGCCCCACCGCGTCCCGCGGCCGGTGCGGTGGGCTCCGCCGCCGCCACGGTGGGCGCAGCGGGCGCCGGCGCGGTCGTCACCGGAGTCGCGGTCGGTGCCGACAACGCACCACTCGGCGCCACGACGCCAACCATGAGCAGCTCCGGCGGCGGGCCGCCTGCCGAGCGTCCACCGCCGCGGGCCGGCGCGCGACCACGCGTCGACATGCCGCGAGGGGCCGCCTGTCCGGACGCGGCCAGCGCCGCCTTCTGCTCCTTCGCGAGCTGCGCTTCCTTCACGGCGATCTGTTCAGCGATCGACGCGGCTTCGAGCACACGTCCCACTTCGAAGGCGTCGCCGCGACGACGCAGATCGATCAGGTCGGCGTCGTGCGCGTCCTTGAGGATGCGCTCGAACATGCGCGCAGCCAGCGTCTCGCTGTCGCGGCCGAGCAGGGCAAACGCCTTCGCGCGCACCGCCTCGGACGTCGTGCTCGCTTCGCCGCTCACGAGTGCAGCGACCGAGCGCTGGACGAGGTCGAGCGCTTCGCGACGGCGTACGCGCCGGTGCGACCGCACCAACCGGTGCGACGGCTCCAACGGGGGCGACGGCTCCAACAGGGGCCACCGCACCCACCGGCGCGACTGCTCCAACGGGCGCCACCGCACCAACCGGCGCGCCGCCCGTGGGACGACCGACCGGCTTCACGGCACCGACTGGCGCCACGGCACCAACCGGCGCCACCGCGCCGAGCGGCGCACCGCCGCGGGCGGGCGACGTCGAGGCGGGCGGCGCAACCGGCGCGACCTCCGCGTCAGCCGTCGCGGTGGCGTCGTCGGCCGAGACATCGGCGGCGGCGCGCTCGGCGCCACCACGATCGTCGCGATCACGATCGCGATCGCGGTCGCGCCCGCGGCCACGACGGCCACGACGACTGCGACGCTCTTCACGACCCTCGCGCTCATCGCGCGCACTCTCGCTCGTCGCCACCTCGGTGGTTTCGCGCACATCGGACGCGACTTCGATCGCGGCGGGCGTTCCACTCGGCAGTCCGATCTCGAGCTGACCGTTCTCGAGCTTGGTGACCGTGATGATCCCCTTCTGCTGCGCTTCCTGCACGAAGCGCGAGAACTTCGACATGCCGAGGTTCTTCTCGTCGAACTGCGCGTCGATCTCCTGCATCACCTGCTTGAGGCGATCGGAGCGCATGACATCGCCGTTGCGCTTCATGCGCTGCACCGCTTCGCCGACGAGTTCCCACGGGTCCCACCGCACCGCTTCCTCGTCGCTCGTGCGCACGAGTCCGGCGAGTGTGTTGTAGGAGTAGTACTCGTCGCAGTTCATCACGAGCAGGTCGCTCGACGACTCGCGAATGCCCACGCCGATGACGTACTTGCCGTACTCCTTGAGCTTGATGACCATGCTCGAGAAGTCGGAGTCGCCCGAGAGCAGCACGAAGGTGCCGATCTCGGGACGCGTGAAGACGAGCTCGAGCGCGTCGATGGCGAGGCGAATATCGGTCGCGTTCTTCTTGGCCGAGCCGTAGGCGGGCGCGAAGATCAGATCGATGGACGCTTCGGTGAGCGGCACGATGTATTGCGGGTAGCGCCGCCAGTCGGCGTAGGCGCGACGCACCGCGACCTTGCCCTTGATGATGTCCGACGAGAGGAGGTTGTTGAGCTCTCCCTGCAGGTCGGAGCGGATGCCCATCGTGACGTTGTCGAAATCGATGAGCAACGCGGCGTTGGGGGCGTGCGGCGTGGGCGCGACGCCAAGTCCGCCAGACATGGACATGGCAGAGGGCGCGGGCGCAGCCGCCGGGCCGCGATGCAGCGGCGCCACCGGGCGACGCGGGGGCGCAGACGGGCGCATATGACGTGGGGACATGGACTCAGGAGTACGGTGCGGAGAGGTCGAGCGCGATCGATCGCGCCAGCTCGCGTCGCCGGATCTTGCCGCTCCCCGACATGGGGAACGCATCGTAGAAGCGCACGAGGTCGGGAACCTTGTATTCGGCCATCACGTCCTTCGCGAACAGGATGATGTCCCGTCCGGTGATGACCGCGCCCTCGAGGGGCACGATGCACGCGCACACCTGCTCTCCCAACACATCGTGGGGGATGCCGATGACGCAGACATCGTCGACCGCCGGGTGCGCGCGAAGCCGGTCTTCCACCTCGCGCGGATACACCTGGTATCCGCCGCGCGCGATGGTATCCCGACGGCGTCCGACGATCCGGACATAGCCGTCCTCATCGATGATGCCGAGATCACCGGTGAGGAAAAAGCCTTCCGGCGTGTGGACCTTGGCGGTCTCGGCCGGCATGCGCAGATAGCCGCGCATGAGATAGGGCCCGCGGACGGCGATTTCGCCAACCGCTTCGGGCCCGTGCAACACGCCGGTGACGACGTCGACCGCCATCACTTCGACGCCATCGAGCGCGCGACCAACACTGGCCACGCGTCGCTCGTCCGTGTCGCTGAATCGCGTCAGCGTCACCGTCGGGCCGGTCTCGGTCAGCCCGTACGCCACGAGCACATCACACCACCCACGCACCCGCTGCACGAGGTCCTCCGCCACGTCGGTGCCGGCAATGACACCGGTCCGCAGCGACGACACGCGCGCCGCCGAGAAGGACGGCTCGCGCATGAGCAGTTGCCACATCGTGGGAACGCCGTGCAACACCGTCGCGCGATGCGATTCGATGAGGCGCAGCACTTCGCTTGCGTGAAACTGCGGCGTGACCACCACCGCCGCGCCCGCCGTGATCGTGCCAAGCAGGCTCGCAAATCCGAACACGGTGAAGAACGGCACCGGCGCCACCACCCGATCGGCCGGCGACAGCGCCAGCACCTGCGCCGCCTGCGCCGCGTTGCCGAGCAGCGCGGCGTGACTCAGTCGCACGCCCTTGGGCTTGCCAGACGAACCGGACGTGTAGATGACCGCGAGATCATCGTCCGCCTCGGACGCGACCGCCGGCAACGGACGCCCCTGTCCCTTCGAGAGCAGATCCTCGAACTGGAAGATGCGGTCGTCGTACCAGAGGTCTTCCTCGCCAACCGTGACCACGTACTGCAGGTCGGGCAGATCGACGAGCAACTCTTCGAATCGCTGCAAGAAATCGACGTCGCCGAATCGCTCGATCGTGACGACGAGACTCGCTTCCGCATGCCGCAGCTGATAGCGCAACTCGTGCACGTTGAGCAGCGGACTCACCGGCACGATGGTGGCACCCAGCCGCGCGCACGCGATGGCCGTGATGAGCCACTCGACGCCGTTCGGCAGGTTGACCGCGATGCGATCATCCCGCTCGATGCCAAGGTCGGCGAATGCGGCGGCGAGCGCGTCGGCACGCGTCGCCACCTGTTGGAACGACCAGGATTGTTCACGCCCCAGGACGACAAGGGCATCCGGGTGCTCCCGGACGCGCGACTCGAACTGGGTGGTGAGGGTCCACGAACTTGGCATTCCACTCCGGTCGGAAGGACGAACAACCGTGTAAATTATCGCCTATGAACGAGATGCGGAAGCCAACCCCGCATGACGCGTCCGCTCCGTCCACCGGGAAACCGGGGGGTGGGGACGACCGTACGGCCCCCCACACGGCCCGCGCGCCCTTCCGGTCGCGCCTGTTCGCGATCCTGCTGCTCTTCGCCGTCGTTCCCTCGATACTCGTGACCACTGCCTGGCTGACGACCACGAGCCGCACCCTGCCGCTCATCGGGGCGACATCGGCGTGGGACCGAGTGGGCGCGACGGGCGAACGGGTCATTTCTTCGCTCGCCGACGCCCCGCTGTCGCCGTCCCAGCGCGCCGCCCTCGATGCGCACGAAGCCGAACTGCGGCAGTCCATCGCCATGGCGCGACGCTTCGGCTTCGTCATTCCACGCACCGTGCGGCTCATCGCGCTCGGCGCGGTCGTCCTCCTCGTGGGCGTGGCACTCGGCGCGTCGCGCGTGGCCGGTCACCTCGCCCGGCAGCTCAGTCGGCCACTCGACGAACTGGTCGGCTGGACCGGCCTCATTCGCTCCGGCGTCGCGCTCCCGGCCGCCCGCACGCCACGCGGCGCGCCGGAGTTCGAAGTCCTGCGCGCCGGCATGCGCACCATGGCCGACGAACTCGAGCTCGGACGCCGCCGTGCGCTCGAAGCCGAGCGTGCCGAGGCGTTTCGTGAATCGGCCCGTCGCTTCGCGCACGAGCTCAAGAATCCGCTCACGCCCATTCGCTTCGCGATCGATCGCCTGCGCCGCACCGCCCCGGACACGTTGCATGACACCATCGATGTGCTCGCCGAAGAGGCCGGGCGCCTTGAAACGATGGCGCGCTCCTTCGCACAGTTCGGTCGCCTGCCCGATGGTCCCGCCGCCGATGTCGACGTGGGGGAGCTCGTCACACGCATCGCACACGCCACGGTGCCGGACACGATGACACTCACGCTCGACGTGTCCACCGCGCTCCCGCTCGTGCGTGGATATCACGACCCGCTCGTGCGGGCCGTGGGCAACGTGCTGCTCAACGCGGTCGAGGCCTGCGGTCACACCGGGGCCATCCACATCGCGGTGGAGCCCACCACGCTCGCCGCAGCACCGGCCGTGCGCATTGGCATTCGCGACACCGGTCCGGGCATTCCACCGGAGCGTCTCGCGCACATTTTCGATCCGTACGTCACCACCAAGCCCGGCGGCACGGGACTCGGCCTCGCCATCGCCCGACAAACCGTCGATGCGCACGGTGGTGAGCTCACCGCGCATAGCACCCTCGGTGCGGGGACCGAGATCCGATTCGTCCTGCCGCTGACGCCGCTCGCTCGCCCATCCGCTTCCTCTTCCGGAGCGTTCTCGTGATATCCGCTCGCCTCACCGCGCTGCAACCGCCGTCACCGCCATCGCCACCGGGTGCGGGCGAACCTGCCACCGCGACGCCCTCGGAGGCCGTCGCGCCGACCGATGGTGCGGTCGACGGGACACAGAGCGACGCGCCCCGAGCCAGCGAGTTCACGATCCGCGTCGAAGACGGGGGAATCGTCATTGGCGATCCATCCGGCAACACGACCCCGCTCTCGCTCGATGCGTCCGACCTGATTCCGCCGCAGGTACCGGAGATCATTGGTCTCTCCTTCGCCGGACTCATCGGCATCATCCTGGCGTTCCCGATCGGTCGCGCGATTGCGCGGTGGATCGATCGTCGCGGTCAGGTGCCCGCCGTCGATCCGCAACTCGCCAGCCGCCTCGCCGCCATCGAGCAAGCGGTCGATACCGTCGCCATCGAAGTCGAACGCATGGCGGAAGCCAATCGCTTCACGAGCCGGCTGTTGTCGGAACGCGTGGCCGCCCCCGACTTTGCCGCCTCGACGCGCGCGGCGGATCGGGCCATGAGCGAGGCGCGTCCGCCGTCGTCACAACCGTGAGCATTGCCGTGATCATCCCGTCGGTCGAACTGTGTGCACACGGGCCCGCCGAGGAGCGCTCATGCCGAGTGTGCTGATCGTCGACGACGAAGCCAACATCCGGCGCATGGTGGGCGCGTTGCTGGCCGCCGAGGGCTACGACGTGCATGACGCACCAGACGCCTTCGCCGGTCTCGCGCTGGCGGAGGCGCAGGATCCGGATCTCGCGCTGGTCGATCTCATGATGCCGGGCGACCTCGATGGTCTCGGGTTGCTCGAACGCCTGCGGCAGCGGCGGCCCGACACGCCCGTCATCATGATGAGCGGGCGCGCCGCACTTACCGACGCCGTGCGCGCCACGCGGCTCGGCGCCTTCACCTTTCTCGAAAAGCCGCTCACACCCGAGAGTGTGCTGCTCGCGATCGCGTCGGCGCTCGAGCTCCGGCAGGCACGCCGAACCGCGCGTGCGCTCCGCGAAGACCTCGGCCTGTCCGCGGAAATGGTGGGCGATTCGCCGGCCATGCAGACGGTCAAGCGGCTCATCGCGCAAGTCGGCCCGACCGACGCGCGCGTGCTCGTCACCGGTGAATCGGGCACCGGCAAGGAACTCGTGGCGGCCGCGCTGCACGCCGCGAGTCCGCGACGGGAGCTGCCGTTCATTCGCGTGAACTGTGCGGCCATCCCGCGTGATCTTCTGGAAAGCGAGATG
>JALOPN010000162.1 GCA_025453875.1 Gemmatimonadaceae bacterium
GCACGATGCGCGCGCCAACTATCCGCTCCCGTCGCACTTGCGGGAGCGGGCGGAAATCATCGCTCGGCAATCACTGCGACTGGTGTTTCCGCACTTCGGTGCCGCTCCCTCGGCGTCGGCTGACGACGTCGTGCGCGAGATCGACGCGCTGTCGCGGCTCGTCGAGGAAACGGTGGGATCGATCGACGGAGCCCCGGACGGTGCGCACGTGGCGAGCCACTATGCAGAGGCGCTGCCCACCGTGTGCGAGGCGCTGCGTGAGGATGCGGCCGCGCTGTCCGGTGGTGATCCCGCCGCGACCGGTGTCGATGAAGTGATTCTGGCGTATCCCGGCTTTCTCGCGGTGGCGGTGCATCGCCTCGCGCACGAGCTGAACGTGGCGGGTGTGCCGCTGCTGCCACGCTTGATGAGCGAATGGGCGCACCGCGAAACGGGCATCGACATCCATCCCGGTGCCGTGATCGGGCACGGCTTCGCCATCGATCACGGGACCGGCGTGGTGATTGGCGAGACGACGGTGATCGGCGATCGGGTGCGGGTGTATCAGGGCGTCACGCTCGGGGCGTTGGCGGTGCACAAGCGGCTCGCCCACCGCAAGCGGCACCCCACCATCGGTGATGATGTGGTCATCTACGCCAACGCCACCATTCTCGGTGGCGAGACCACGGTTGGCGCAGGCAGCGTGATTGGCCGCGCGACGCCTCGCCCTCCTGACGCACCGGTCGCGGGCGCCGAGTGACGTCAGACGCCGAGCAATCGCGTCACCGCACTCCACAGCGCGCGGCCGCCGAGAACAAGTGTCACCAGCACCACCATGGTGCCTGCCACGTTGGATGCCGCGCGATTGACCATGTCGCCCAGCGTGGCGCGATCGTTCATGACCCACAGCAGGAACGCGGCGATGATCGGGAGGAGCAACCCGTTTGCCGCTTGCGCCGAGAGAATGGCGGTGAGCGGCTGCACACCCGTGAGTGCGACGAGCAGCCCGACGGCCAGAATCCCGCCCCAGACGGCGCGCAGTCGATGGTCGCGCAGATCCCGTGGCCATCCCAGCGCACCGGCCACGGCCCACGCGGCGGCGAGCGGCGCGGTGATGGCCGAGGTCATCCCCGCAGCGAACAACCCCGTCGCAAACGCCAGCGACGCGCCGCGACCGAGCAGTGGTTCGAGTTGCGTCGCCATCGCACCGGCCGAATCGACCGTGACGCCACGTGCGCCGGCCGCGGACGCCGTGATCACGATACACATCGAGACCAGCCCGCCCAACCCGATCGCCACGATCGAATCGAGACGCGCACTGCGCAGGCGATCGCTCGGGGTGCCGTCGCGAAACCGTTCGGCAGATGCGCTGGCGTGGAGGAACAGGTTGTACGGCACGATGGTGGTGCCCACGAGTCCGAGCGCGATCAGCGCGCTGCCATCCGGCAAGGACGGCGTGATGAGTCCACGCGCGATGCTCGACCACTCAGGCGCGATGGCGAGCGCCGTGGTGACAAAGAGCAGCGACATTGCGATGACGAGCGCCACGAGGACACGCTCGATGACGCGGTAGTGGCCCGTCGCCAGCAGCAGACTGGCCAGCAGCGCCACGATCGCGGCCCACACCCGCGCTCCGCCGCCGAAGGCAACATCGAGGCCGAGCGCGGCGCCCAACAGGTTGCCCGTCTGATACGCCGCGTTGCCGCCGGCGACCGCGGCGATGACGAGACCGAGCGCCAGCGTGCGGGCAAGCGGTGTGGTGACGCGACGCCTGAGCGCATCGCCGAGGCCAAGGCCGGTGATGGTACCGAGCCGTGCTGCCATCTCCTGCAGCACGATGGTGCCCACGGTCGCGAACGCGAGCGCCCACAGCAGTGCCGGACCGGTGCGGACGCCGGCCAGGGTGCACGTCGTGACCGTGCCGGGGCCGATGAATGCCGCGGCCACGAGCGCACCGGGTCCGAGGCGCAGGCGACGGGTCGTGGGAGTGGACGCGTGAGGCACTGGGAGGAGTGGAGGAGTCGCGCCCCTTGGCGTGCGCGTGTCGAATCGCGAAGCTACGAGTGCGTCGCGTGTCACGCCATGCCTCGTGCGTGGCGTCGGCCCGACACCATTCCGTCACGCCTTACCCACCTGTTCGTGTCGAAGCCCACCCGCTGGTTCTGCGCGCCCGCCCTCGTCGTCGCGGTCTCGCTCGGTGTCGTGTCGCCGGCGGCAACGGCCGCCGCACAGCCGACCGGAGACACGTTGCGCGCGACGTTGGCGCGCGCGTATCTGACGGTCGATCGCATCACGAGCCGCCGCGTGTTCGACGATGGCACACGGGCGTCGATCAATCGCGCGTTCGATCGCACGACGTTGCAGTTCTTCGGCGGACGGTTTGCCGTGGCGGCGGCAGGACTCGACTCGCTCACCACGGCACTCGGCCTGCAGCCGGGAGACACGCCGTCGCCGCCGCCGCTTGGTGACGCGCGACGCATCGACGGCAAGCTGCCGTCGGTTGTACGAACGGAGCTGCTCGCGCAACTCGCGCGTGTCGATTCCACGGGTCCGCTGCAGCAGGCGTTCGCTACCGCGATCGCGCGCGCGGGATTGCTCACCGATGTACCGTCGTCCACACGCAGCGCGGAGCTCTTCGTGCAGCCACGCGCGCACGCGGCGGCGGTGCGACGCGAAGTGGAGGCGTTGCGGGCGGGACGCGATCCGTACGCGGGACGCAGCGGTGACTGGTGGCGCGAGTTCGTGGCGGATGGTGGCAAGCGTGTCCCGCTGCGCGTGGTCGCGCCGCCGTCGGCGGTGGACGATCAGCGTCGCGCGCCGCTGATCGTGGCGCTGCACGGCGCCGGTGGTGACGAGAACATGTTCGTCGATGCCTACGGCGAAGGCGTGCTCGTGCGGCTCGCCGATTCACTCGGCGCGATCGTGGTGTCGCCGCTCGCCAATGGCTTCACGCCAGTCACGTTCGACAGCCTGCTGTCCGTGATCACGCGCGGCTACGCGATCGATACGACGCGTGTGTACGCGATCGGTCATTCCATGGGCGCCGGCTTCGTCGCGCGATTGGCCAACACCCGTGGTGCGCGCCTGGCCGGTGTGGCGATGCTCGCCGGCGGCGCGCCGATCACGGCCGCCGATGCGCCGCCAGCGCTCTTCGTGGGCGCGGCGCTCGATCCGATCATTCCCGCTGCACGTGTGAAAGCGTCGGCGGACGCGAGCACGGCGGCGGGGCGTCGCGTCACCTATCGCGAACTGCCACACGATGGCCACACCCTCATGGTGGGGCCTGCGGTGCCGATCGCGATCAGCTGGTTGTGGGGCCTGCGACGCTGAGCGAGTGCTGACGCACGCGTGCGTCGCGGCGACGGCTCAGAGCGAATCGAGCAGATCGTCGATGGCGCGTGCGTCGGCGTCCTTGAGCGCGTCGCCACCCGTGAGGATCTTCTGCAGGATGTCGACCGCCTCCGCCGCCAGATCATCCGGATGCTGTCGATCGCTCGCGAACCGCACGATGTGACCGAGCAGAATCGTTTCGTACGGTGAGGCCTCGGACGGTTCGTCCTCGTCCGAGGTGGCGCCGGCTTCATAGCTCGGCACACTGGCCTTCCACGGCTCGTCCGCGTGCTGCGCTTCTTCGAGCTTCTCACGCGGGACGAGCGCGAAGAGGCGACACTGCAGCCCGGGCGATTCTTCGTACGCGAACAACCCGATCGGCAACGGCGCTTCGAAGAGCTTGAGCGCGATCAGGCGGTCGATGGCTTCGCGTGGCATCGCACTGCGCGCGACGAGACGGCCACCGATGTACGACGCGAGCGCACTCGATTCCGGCGCGCGCGGATCATCGAGCGGCGCGACGGTGAGCGCCACCGGCTCACGCGTGGTGACGAAGACGGCCGGACGCGATTCATGCTCGTCGTCGCCGGTGTTGAACTCGAGAGGATCGTCGGACATGGCCATGCAGGTGAAGACCCGTCGCCGTGTGCGACAGACCCATGCAGGTTAGGGACCGGCGACCGTCGCCGGAAGGGCGTACGTCAGGCCAACTGACCCGGCACATCGCCGGGTTCCGTCCGGTCGAGCACGCTGCCGAGCGCCATCCAGACGGGGATCACTTCCGCGAGCAGGATCGCCACGCCCGCAGCGGCACCCACCACGGGTGCCCAACCGCCGGCCCACGGCCGCGCGATGAACCAGAGCGCGCCGCCGAGCACCACGGGAAAGACGAGTGCCACGGCGCCCCCCACGAGGGTGAGGCCCATGGTGAGCATGGTCTGTCCCATGGCCTCGAAGCCGCGCCGGTCGGTGCCGAGCTGCACCCAGGCCGGGTAGAGCAGCGCCAACCCGTTCTGCACGGTGAAGGTCAGCAGGTTGATGGCGGGGACGAGCAGCAGCAGCGCGACCAGCCAGGGCCAGGGCGCGCCAGTGATCTCGAGCACATCAGCACGCACCGTCGGATCGAACGTGGCGAAGAGGACGGGGACGGCCAGAAACGCGAACACGGTGATCGCGTGCAGCAGCGAGACGCCCACGACTTCCGCGGTCACGATGGCTCGTCCCGACAGTGGCAGCGTTCGCAGTGACGTGAGATCGCGCAGGTCGAGTCGCAGGTCGAAGCGCGTCCACTGCGGGCCGAGCAGCATGAGCATGACGCCCCACACGCTGGTGAGACCGATCAGCGCGCCCGTTGGCATTCCGGTCGACCAGCGCAAGAGACCGATCGTGCCGGCAAACAGCACGAAGAAGAGACCGATCTGCTTGAGCCAGCCGCCGCCGCGAATGGCGGCGGTCGCGTTCTTCCACGCCACCGCGACGGCCGGGTGTCCGAACGCCGGCAACGGAAGCGTTCGTGCCACCCCACCCTTCTTCGAGCGCTTCGCGTCGAGCGACGTGCCCTGCATGCGCGCGAGCGCCTTGAGTCGCTCCTGCGATGCTTCGACAGCCGCTTCCTCGAAGGCCGCGTCGGTACGCACCACCCACAGGTAGTGGAGGGCGAGCACGAGCAGGGCCGGGCCGATGCGCTGCAGCCAGTCGGTGGGTGAGGTGGCGAAGACGGGGCCCACGAGTGCCTGCACCGGAGCGAGCGCGATGCGCGCCGCCGGATGCTGCAGCGTCTCGCCCAACACCCGCGCCACGTCCCCCGCGCCGACGCTCCACGCCAGCGAGAGCGCGGGACGCGCCTGCCAGAGCAGGGCACCCACCGTGGTGAGCATCGCCGCGAAGAGCGCGAGCGGCACAATCGCGCGACGACGCCCCGCGCCCGCATGCTGCGAGGCGTTGAGCCGCACGAGCGCAGCCGCGAGGCGGTGCAGGGTGAACGTCGAGAAGAGCACCCAGAGCGCGAGTCCGCGTTGCCACCCATCGATCGTGGCGGCGCCGCCGCGCAAGAGCACCACCCAGATCACCACGTTGAGCAGGATCGCGGCCTGTCCGCGCAACAACTTCGTGTGCACGAGCGCGCGACGCGAAATCGGCGCGGGAAACAGCAGATGCACTTCGGCCGG
>JALOPN010000015.1 GCA_025453875.1 Gemmatimonadaceae bacterium
AGTCTCTTCCTCGCGCTCTTCCTGCGCAGCACGCGCGTTGCACAGCGCGGCAGCGACATGTTCGCGAGCCTCGTCGCCTTCGGGTTGGCCACCGGCTGGTTCGTGCACGTCGTCGTCAACATCGGCATGACGCTCAACCTCATGCCGATCACCGGCATCCCGTTGCCATTCTTCAGCTACGGCGGCTCGTTCCTGCTCGCGAGTTGGCTGTCGGTGGCGGTGTTGCTCCGCATTTCCGCCGAGGGGCGCGGTCAGGCGGACGGGCTGGGCCTGTAAGCGTGTCGGGCGTGCCGGACCGTGCGCGCCCCTAGCCATCGCCGCCTCAACCGCCGATCTTTCCGCCCTATGGCCTGGTTCCGAAAAGAGAAAAAGCCGCCGCAGCCGCCACGGCAGCGCCTCGAAATCCCGCGTGACACGTGGGAGAAGTGCGAAGCGTGCGGGCACACGGACATTCGCGACAAGTTCCTTCGGAACTTCAACGTGTGCCCGGCGTGCGACTTTCATCGGCGACTGCGCGCCCACGACTACGCCTCCATGCTGCTCGACGAGGGCAGCGTGCTAGAAGTCGGCGTGGAGTTGCGTTCCACCGACCCGCTCGGCTTCCCCGACTACCCGACGCGCCTCAAGCGCTCGCTCGCCAACGCCGGCGATACCGACGCCATTCTGACGGTGGCCGGCACGCTCGAATCGTTGCCGGTTGGCCTCGGTGTCATGGACTTCGCCTTCATGGGCGGGTCGATGGGAAGCGTGGTCGGTGAGAAGATTGCACGTCTGGGGCTGCGCTGTGTCGAGCGCAAGCACCCGCTCGTCATCATCTCGGCCTCGGGCGGCGCGCGCATGCAGGAAGGCGTCCTCTCGCTCATGCAGATGGCGAAGGCGTCGGCCGTGCTGTCGCAGCTGGCGGAGCGACG
This sequence comes from Gemmatimonadaceae bacterium, assembly GCA_025453875.1. Lineage (GTDB taxonomy): Bacteria > Gemmatimonadota > Gemmatimonadetes > Gemmatimonadales > Gemmatimonadaceae > JAABRT01. Next base: position 912 of record JALOPN010000015.1, read on the forward strand.
CATTCCGTACATCTCGATTCTCACCAATCCCACGACGGGCGGCGTGAGTGCGAGTTACGCGATGCTTGGTGATGCCATTCTCGCCGAGCCGGGCGCGGTCATCGGGTTTGCCGGCCCTCGCGTGATCAAGCAGACGCTGGGGCAGGATCTCCCCGAAGGATTTCAGACGGCCGAGTTTCTGCTCGATCACGGCATGGTCGATCGGGTCGTGCACCGCAAGCAGCTGCGCGAGACATTGTCGCGGCTCATGCGGCACATGACGGGTCGTCCCGCCAGCGCGGCGTACACCGAGCCCTGAGCCCCGAGCGCCTGCTCCCGCCGCCGGGGCCTGCCTCGGCGGCCGCTGACGCGCCAGACGACTACCGGCGCGCACTCGCGGCCCTCTTTGCGCGCACCACGGGCGCATGGCGGCTCGGCTTGGAGCGTGTGAGCGCCTTTGCGGCGCAGCTTGACGATCCGCAGCGCGCCTACCCGGTCTTCCACGTCGCGGGGACGAACGGCAAGGGCAGCACGGTGACCACCCTCGAGACCGTGCTGCGACACGCGGGCTATCGCGTGGGACGGTACATGTCGCCGCACCTCGTCGATTTCCGCGAACGCATCGTGGTGGACGGCGATCCGATGCCGCCCGCCGAGATCGTGGCCTGGCTCGACCGGTATGCCGCGACGGTGGATGCGCTGGGCGCGACGTTCTTCGAAGTCACCACCCTCATGGCCTTCGACTGGTTCGCGCGGGCGCAGGTGGATGTGGCGGTCATCGAGGTCGGGCTTGGTGGCCGACTCGATGCGACGAACATCGTCTCACCGGTGGCGGCCGGCGTGACCGTGATCGGGTTCGACCATCAGGAGTTTCTCGGGCACACGCTGTCGGCCATCGCGGCCGAAAAGGGCGGGGTGTTCAAGCGCGGTAGCGCGGCCGTGATTGGAGACGCGCGGGCGGAGGTGGCGGCCGTGCTGCACGGCTGCGCGGAGCGCGCCGGCAGTACGCCGATTCTCACCGCCGGTCGCGAGTGGTCGGTGTCGGATGTCGACGTGGCCGGCGACGGTACGCGCTTCACCTGGCAGGTGGCCGGATCGGCCCCGCAGCGCCTGCACACGGCGCTCGTGGGGAGCTATCAGGCGGGCAACGCGGCCACCGCCCTCGGCATGCTCCACGCCGCCGGAGGCCGCTGGGCAGACGCACTCGCCTCCGCGCCCACCGCCTTGCCCCAGGTGCGCCTCGCGGGCCGCTTCCAGCGCATCGGACGCTGGATCTTCGACGTCGCGCACAACCTCGACGGGGCACGCACCATCGTGGAGACGCTGCGCGCCGCGCCCGTGCCGCGACCGCTCTGGGCGCTCGTGACCGTGCTGCAGGACAAGGATTGGCGCGAGATGCTGCACGCGCTGGCGCCCGCAGTGGACGGTTTCGTCATCACCGAGGCCCCCACCGCGCCCGCCAGCCGTCGCTGGGACCCGGCCGAGGCCGCCGCCGAGGCGCGTGCGACCGGGCGTCCCGTGCTGCTCGAACCCGACTTCGATGCCGCGATCGCCGCGGCACTCGCGAACGCCGAGACCGTGCTCGCCACCGGCTCGTTCCATACGGTGGGAGACGTCATGCAGCGCTTGCCGGTGAATCCGCTGGCCCGATAGCTTGCGAGGATGTCTCACAAAGCCCTTCCCGGGTTCCGCGATTTCTATCCCGCCGAGTACGCCGTGCGGGCGCACATCACGGACACCTGGCGTCGCGTCGTGCGTCGCTTCGGCTTCATGGAGTATGACGGGCCCCCGCTCGAACCGCTCGAACTCTACACCCAGAAGAGCGGTGAAGAGATCGTCGGGCAGCTCTACAACTTCGAGGACAAGGGCGGACGAGCGGTCGCACTCCGACCCGAGATGACGCCAACGTTTGCCCGCATGGTTGCGGCGCGCGCGCAAGCGCTGCGCAAACCGGTCCGCTGGTTCGCGGTGCCGCAGCTGTTCCGGTATGAACGGCAACAGAAGGGACGCCTTCGCGAGCATTTTCAGCTCAACGTCGACATCGTGGGCGAGACCGATGTGCTCGCCGACGCCGAACTGCTGTCCATCGCGATCGACATCTGTCGCGCGCTCGGCCTCACGCGCGCCGACTTTTTCGCGCGCGTGTCCGATCGGCGACTGCTCAACGCGCTCCTCGCCCATCTGCAGATCGACGAGGCGAAGTGGCCGGCCGTCTACGCCGTGCTCGACAAGCTGGAGCGACAGCCGCGTGAGGTCTCGCTCGACAAGTTGCGTGAGGCCGGCCTCTCCGACGCCACGTGCGACGCGGTCCTCGGCTTCGGCGCCCTGCAGACGGTGGACGCCATCCGTGCGGTGTACGGAGCCTCGGCCGAGGTCAGCGCCCATCTCGATACGTTTGCGGAGTACGCCGCGCATCTCGACGCACTCGGTGTGGGCGAGTATCTGCGCCTCGATCTGACCATCGTGCGTGGTCTCGCGTACTACACGGGAATCGTCTTCGAACTCTTCGATGCACAAGGGGAGTTTCGCGCGATCTGTGGCGGAGGGCGCTACGACCGGCTGCTCCTCGGGCTGGGCGGCGTCGATCTCCCCGCGCTCGGTTTCGGTATGGGCGATGTCGTGCTCGGCGAACTGCTGAAGGCGCGGGGCAAGCTCGAGGCCGTGGCGGCCGAGGGCGCCGACGTGTGGCTCGTGCCGCACGAGGGTACGCCCGTGCCACACGTGCTCACGGTCGCCTCGTGCCTGCGTGGCGCGGATGTATCGGTCGAGTATGTGCTGAACGCCGAGAAGCTGCGCACGCGCAAGAGCGGCGCGCAGCTCAAGGATGCGCAGAAGGCCGGTGCGCGCTACGCCCTGGTGTTCCGCGAGTCGCACACCGCCGAGCTCGTGCCGTTGATCGAGTCGGCGCTCGCACCTGCTGATCGATTGCTGGTCGACACGTCGGGGTGGCGCGCCGATGCGCCAGACGCCGCCGCGCTCGCCCCGTTGCTCACCGCGCTCGGTCGCTGACCGTCGCGTCTTCTCACGACCCGCTCCCGTCATGTCCGACGACAAGAAGCTGACCACCCGCGCCGCCGACTTCAGCGCGTGGTACAACGAACTCGTCCTGCGCGCCGAACTCGCCGACTACTCGCCAGTGCGCGGCTGCATGGTCATCCGGCCGCTCGGCTATGGGGTCTGGGAGCGCATGCAGCGCGCGCTCGATGACATGTTCAAGGCGACCGGCCACGTGAACGCGTACTTCCCGCTGTTCATTCCGGAGAGCTTCCTCAGCAAGGAAGCCGAACATGTCGAGGGCTTCGCGCCGGAGTGCGCGGTGGTCACGCATGGTGGTGGCAAGGCGCTCGAGGAGCGGCTCGTGGTGCGCCCGACGTCCGAGACGATCATCTACTCGATGTTCGCCAAGTGGGTGCAGAGTTATCGGGATCTGCCGCTCCTGTACAACCAGTGGGCGAATGTCGTCCGCTGGGAGATGCGGACTCGCCTCTTCCTGCGCACGATGGAGTTTCTCTGGCAGGAAGGACACACGGCACACGCGACGCATGATGAGGCCGAGGAAGAAGCGCGTCGCATGCTGGGCGTGTACCGGACGTTCATGGAAGACTACATCGCCATGCCGGTCATCACGGGACAGAAGACGGAGGCGGAGAAGTTCGCCGGCGCGCTCCGCACCTACGCCTGTGAAGCGATGATGCAGGACAACAAGGCGCTGCAGGCGGGCACGTCACACAACCTCGGCCAGAACTTCGCGAAGGCGTTCGATCTGACCTTCCAGAACGAAGCGGGCGAACAGGCGTATGCCTGGAACACCAGCTGGGGCGTGTCGACGCGCATGGTCGGTGGCATGGTCATGACGCATGGCGACGACAACGGCTTGCGCCTGCCGCCGCGACTCGCGCCGGTGCAGGTCGTGATCGTTCCCATCTGGAAGACCGACGAGGAGCGGGACGCCACCGTCGCTCGCGCCCGCGCCATCGCCGACGATCTGGGGAGCTTCAAGCGGCTCGAGCACGAGCGCATCCGCATGCACGTCGACGATCGGGTGGGCATCAAGCCCGGCGCCAAGTACTACCACTGGGAGCTGCGTGGTATTCCGCTCCGACTGGAGATCGGCCCGCGCGATCTCGCCTCGAATCAGTGCATGCTGGTGCGTCGCGACACGCGCGAGAAGGTGGCGGTCTCGATGGACGCGCTCGCCACCGAGTTGCCGGCACGCCTCGAGGCGATGCAGCGTGACATGCTCGCGGCCGCCCGCGCGCGCCTCGAAGCGAACTCGATTCGCGAACGCATCAGCTACGATCGGTTCAAGGAAGTGATGGAGGGGGACGGCGCGTTCGTGTACGCCGGCTGGTGCGGTGATCCGGAGGTCGAGGCGCAGGTGAAGGCCGAGACGAAGGCGACCATCCGTGTGATTCCCGACGCCGAGTTCCGCACGCCGGAAGCGCCAACCACGTGTCTCGTGACGGGTCGCCCCGCGAAGTATGAGGTGGTATGGGCCAAGGCGTACTGAGCCCCGGCTTCTCGCGCGTCGACGGCGTCCTGCACGCCGACGGCGTCTCGCTCGAACGACTCGCGCACGAGGTCGGCACACCGGCGTACGTGTACAGTCTCGCGCGTATCCGTGCGCAGTATCGCCGCCTGGAGACGGCGCTCGCGCAGGCCATGCCGGATGTGCCGCATCGGCTGCACTTCAGCGTGAAGGCCAACTCCAATCTTGCCATCCTGCGCACGCTGCAGGAATGCGGCGCGGGCGTCGACATCGTGTCCGCGGGCGAGTTGTATCGTGCGCGCGAAGCCGGGTTCGGTGGCACCGACATCGTGTTCAGTGGCGTCGGCAAGACGGCCGATGAGCTGCGCCTCGCCCTCGAGGCGCCAGTGCTTTTCGTGAACGTCGAGAGCGAAGGCGAACTGCGGCTGCTCGATGAAGTGGCCCGCGCCATGGGCGCGGTGGCGCCGGTGGCGCTGCGCGTCAATCCTGAAGTGACGGTGGAGAGCCCGCACGAGTACATCCGCACGGGTGAGAAGGGACACAAGTTCGGCATTCCGTACGATGACGCGGAGGCCGTCGCGCGTCTCGCGCACGAGCTCCCGAATGTCGCGCTCGTGGGACTCGACATGCACATCGGCTCCCAGATCGCGACGTGGGAACCGTACGCAAGTGCGCTCGCGCGCATTCGACCGCTCTTCGAATCACTCCGCGTCGCGGGCATTCAGACGCTGCAGTGGCTTGATCTCGGTGGTGGATTGGGCGTGACGTACGAGGCGGAGGCACCCGCCGATGTGGACCGCTTCGCCGCCGGCGTGGCCGAGGCCGTGCGTGGGCTCGGCGTGTCGCTCGTGTTCGAGCCCGGACGCTTTCTGGTGGCGGAGGCCGGCGTGCTGCTCGCGCGCGTGCTGTACCGCAAGCGCAGCGGTGGGAAGGAGTACGTCATCACCGACGCGGGCATGAACGATCTGGTGCGACCGTCGCACTATCAGGCCTATCATCGCATCGAACCGGTCACGACGCCCGCTGGACAGCTCGTGGCGGACGTCGTTGGGCCTGTGTGCGAATCAGGTGATTTTCTGGCCCTCGGCCGCGAAATGGCCGACGTGGGGCCGGGCGATCTCCTCGCCGTGCACACGGCCGGCGCGTACGGCTTCGTGATGGCCTCGAACTACAACTCGCGTCCGCGACCGGTGGAAGTGGTCGTCGATGGCGATCGCTACGCGGTCGCCACGGAGCGCGAACGACTCGAAGACCTGGTGCGGCTCGAACGGGCGCACCTCCAGTGGAGGAGTGCCTGAGTGAAGATCGGTCTCTTGTCTGATACCCACGATCGTGTGCCGGCCGTCCGAGCGCTCGTGGCGCGCATGATCGAGGAGGGGGTCGCCGTGGTGATTCACGCGGGCGATTACTGCGCGCCCTTCACCCTGCGTGCGCTGACGGACCTCTCCGTCCCGCTGCTGGGTGTCTTCGGTCGCAACGATGGTGATCCCGAGGGCTTGCGCGCGGCAGCGCAGGCCCTGATCGGGGCGGAGCTCTACGAATCGCCGCACAGCTTCTCGCTCGGTGGTCAGCAGATTCTCGTGGTGCACGACATCACCGACGTGCATGAACGCTCGCTCGCCCAGCACGCTGTCGTCGTGCATGGCTTCACGCATGTCGCGGAAATGAAGATGCGCGGCGATACCCTCATCGTGAATCCGGGTGAGGCCTGCGGGTGGGTACACGGCGAGCCGAGTGCTGCCATTCTCGATCTTGAAACCAAGGCGGTCGAGTTTCTCAAGCTGACCGGGCCGGAGTGGAAGCACTGATGGGCAGCCGCATCCTCATCCTCGATTGCGGCTCGCAGTTCACGCAGCTCATTGCGCGTCGTGTGCGTGAAGCGCGCGTCTATTCCGAGATCCATCCCGTGGCCACGCGCTCCCTCGAGTGGATTCGCGAGTGGAAGCCCGACGGGATCATTCTTTCCGGTGGCCCCAACTCGGTGCGTGATGCCGGCGCCCCGACCGTCGATCCGGCGCTCTTCGATGTCGCACCGGTGCTTGGTGTGTGCTATGGCATGCAGCTCATTGCACACCTGCACGGAGCCACCGTGGCCGCTGGTGGGCGCCGCGAGTACGGTCGAGCCGAAATCGAGGTGCTCGACACGCAGGGCGTGTTCGGTGGCTTCGGCAGTGGCGAGCGCACCACGGTGTGGATGTCGCACGGCGATCACGTCGACGATGTCCCGTCGGGTTTCGTCGCGACCGCGCGCAGCGGTGGGACGCTGGCCGGCATGCGACACGAGTCACGCGCGATTCACTGCGTGCAGTTTCACGCCGAGGTGGCGCATACCGCGCGCGGCGCGCAGATGATCGAGAACTTCCTGTTCGACGTCTGCGGCTGCACGCCCGATTGGACCCCGGGACATTTCATCGATCTCGAGATTGCGCGCATTCGCGAACTCGTGGGTGATCGGCGCGTGATCTGCGGCCTCTCCGGTGGCGTCGATTCGTCGGTCGCGGCGGCGCTGGTGCATCGCGCCATCGGCGATCAGCTCACCTGCGTATTCGTGGATACCGGCATGCTGCGACTGCACGAGCGTGAGCAGGTCGAACGCATGTTCGGGCAGCACATGGGCATCAAGCTCGTCACCGTGCGCGCCGAACGTCGCTTCCTCGACCTGCTCGCCGGCGTCGACGAGCCGGAGCGCAAGCGCACCATCATCGGGCACACGTTCATCGACGTGTTCGAGGACGCCACGAGCGAAGCCGGCAAGGACGCCGACTTCCTCGTGCAGGGCACGCTGTATCCCGATGTCATCGAGAGCGTGAGTGCCACCGGCGGTCCCTCCGCGACGATCAAGACGCACCATAACGTGGGCGGGCTCAAGCCGGGGATGAAGTTCCGGCTCATCGAGCCGTTGCGTGAGCTGTTCAAGGACGAAGTGCGCAACGTGGGTCGTGAACTCGGGCTGCCGGAGGAGATGGTGGGACGCCATCCGTTCCCCGGTCCCGGACTCGCGATCCGCGTGCTCGGTGAGGTTACCGAGGAACGCCTCGACATCCTGCGTCGCGCCGACGCCATCTACCTCGAGGAGATTCGGGCGGCCGGTCTCTACAACGAGATCTGGCAGGCGTTCGCCGTGTTCCTGCCCGTGCGCTCGGTTGGCGTGATGGGCGATGGTCGCACGTACGAGCATGTCATCGCGCTGCGCGCCGTGACGAGCACCGACGGCATGACGGCCGACTGGTACCAGTTCCCGCACGAGGTGCTGGGCCGCATCTCCAATCGCATCATCAACGAAGTGGATGGCGTCAATCGCGTCGTGTACGACGTGAGTTCGAAGCCACCGGCCACCATCGAGTGGGAATAGGGCGCGCCGCGCCGAACGCAACGAGGCCCGTCGGTTCAGCGAACCGACGGGCCTCGTGTCATGCGGTGCTGCCGTGGCTTACTGCTTCGGCGGCATGATCACCGCGTCGATCACGTGAATCACGCCGTTCGACGCCGCCACGTCCGTCTTGATGACGTTGCTGTTGCCGTTGAGCACGACCTTGCCGTCCACGACCGCGATCGTGATCGCGCTGCCTTCAACCGACGTCGCCGACGTCATGCCCACCACCTGCGTCGACGGCACATTGCCCGCGACGACGTGGTACGTGAGGACCTTCGTGAGCGCTTCCTTGTCGGCGAGCAGCGCCTGCAGGTCGGCCGGCGGGATCTTCGCGAAGGCGTCGTCCGTGGGCGCGAAGACGGTGAACGGACCCGGTCCCTTGAGCGTCTCCACGAGGCCGGCGGCCGTCAGGGCCTGCGCCAGCGTCGAGAACGAACCGGCGGCGAGCGCCGTCTCCACGATGTCGACGGTGGCCGGGGTGGCCGGAGCGGCCGAGTCCGTGGCCACGGTGGTCGAATCGGTGGTGGCCGCGGCGTTATCGGCGGTGGCGCCGCCGCAGGCGGCGAGGGACACGAGGGCAAGACCAGCGAGGACGGAGCGCATCATGGAGCGTGTGGGCTGAGGGACGGAGGGGCCGCGAGTGCGACTGGTGACGAAGGGGCGCCGGCCTCGGTCGGTTCCGTTGACAGTCACGGACGCGCGGGGCAGGTTGCCGGTGGCACCGCCTCCCACCGCTTCCGACCCGCGTCATGCGTCTCCCCATCCATCGTTTCGCGTTCTCCGCCGGCCTGATCCTCGCCGCGTTCTCGCCACTCGGTCACGCGCTGTCGGCGCAATCGACGGCCCCGCAGCACGGGGTGCGGCCGAAGCGCCTCGTGATCCGCAACGCCATGATGCTCGAAGGCAACGGCACGCCGGCCGAAGGCCCGAAGGACATCGTGATCGAGGGGAATCGCATCGTGCAGATCGCCGCCCTCGATCCGGTTGCCGTGCGTGACGGCAGTGCGCGACGGCCCGCCGCCGGCGACGCCGAGATCGATGCCACGGGACACTACGTGATGCCGGGCCTCATCAATTTGCACGGCCATGTGCAGGATGAGCGGGGTGGGGTCGCGCAGCCGCTCGACTACCAGTTCAAGCTCTGGCTCGGCATGGGCATCACGACCGTGCGCGACGTGAGCAGCAACACGCAGCAGACGCTGCAGCTGCGCGAGCGCAGCGCGCGGGGCGAGATCGCGGCGCCACGCTTCTTCGTCTACGCGCGATACAACTACATGCCCATTCCGCTCACCGAAGCCGCGACGCGGCAGCGCGTGCGCGATCTGAAGGCGATGGGCGCCGATGGCACCAAGCTGTTCGGCATGGATCGCGACCTGTACGCCCCGCTGCTCGACGAAGCGAAGAAGGTGGGATTGCGGACGGCGCATCACATGGCCGTCGATGAAGCGAACGCGTGGGATGCCGCAGCCGGTGGCCTCACGAGCATCGAACACTGGTATGGCGTGCCCGATGCGGCGATCCCCGGTGGCGTGCAGGACTTCCCGCCGGAGTTCAACTACAGCGACGAAGGGATGCGCTTTCGGCTCGCGGGGCGCCTGTGGCGCGAAGCGGACCCGGACAAGCTGCGCGAGGTGCTGCAGGCGCTCGCCAAGGCCGGTGTCGCGTGGAACCCCACGCTCGACATCTACGAAGCCAGTCGGGATCTGCAGCGCGCGGAATCACAGCCGTGGTTTCGCGAGTATCTGCATCCCACACTCGAAAAGTTCTTCCGACCCGACCCCGCGAGTCATGGCTCGTACTTCGCCAACTGGAGTTCGCGCGATGAAGTGTTCTGGAAGCAGAACTATCAGATCTGGTTCAAGGCACTGCGCGATTTCGAGGAGATGGGGGGCGTGATCGGGGCGGGGGAGGATGCCGGCTTCATTTATCAGGTGTACGGATTCGGGCTCATTCGCGAGCTCGAGCTGCATCAGGAGGCCGGCTTCTCGCCGCTGCGCGTGCTGCAGCATGCGACGCTCAACAACGCGCGCATCATGGGCAAGGAAGAGGAGCTCGGTCGCGTGCGCGTGGGCCACCTCGCCGATGTGATCGTCGTGAAGGGCAATCCGCTCGCCGATCTCAAGGTGTTCTATCCGCCACTTGATGGGGCGGCGGCCGGCACCAATGCCGGCGTGGCGTGGACTATCAAGGATGGCATTCCGTACGATGCACCGCGCCTCATGCGCGAAGTGCGGGAGCTCGTGCGCGACGCGAAGGCAAAGGTGACGTCATCGCGCTGACCAGACTGCGGGCGCTCGCGCCCGACCTGCGAGAGATGGGGCGCATCGCGGCGCCCATCGTGACGGTGAGTGTCGGCGTCCAGCTGATGGGCGTGGTGGACGGCCTCATGGTGGGCCGGCTCGGCGGCGCCGCGATCGCGTCGGTGGCGTTGGGGAACTTCTACTTCTTCAACGTCGCCGTCTTCGGGATGGGGCTGCTGTACGCCATCGATCCCGTGGTGGCGCAAGCCGTCGGCGCGGGTGATACGGTGGGCGTCGCACGCGGCGTGCAGCGTGGCCTGCTGCTCGCCCTGGCGGCGTCGGTCGTGATCATGCTCGCGCTGCTACCCGGCGAGTTCGTGCTCGGTGCGCTCAAGCAACCGACCGATGTGATCGAACCCACGGCACAATACGCGCGGCGTCGCCTGCTGGCGGCCGTGCCGTTTCTCGTGTTCAGCGTATGGCGCCAGGCACTGCAGGCCATGGGCACCGTGCGTCCGGTCGTGCTCGCGGTGCTCGCGGCGAACGTCGTGAATGTGCTCGCGAACTACGCGCTCATCGAAGGGCGGCTTGGCGCGCCTGCGCTGGGCGTCGTCGGCGCTGGTTGGGCGACGGTGCTGGCGCAATGGACCATGGCCCTGCTGCTGCTCTGGTTCGCGTGGCCCATCCTCGGTCCCACGATGCGGCCGTGGGACCATGCCTCCTTCGCGTGGGCGCCGCTGCGTCGCATGATCGGCATCGGCGCGCCCATCGGCACGCAGTGGTTCTTCGAGGGATTTGCGTTCGGTCTGACCACGCTCTTCATGGGGTGGATGGGTACCGCCTCGCTCGCGGGACACGAGATCGCGCTCAACATGGCGTCGCTCACCTTCATGGTGCCGCTCGGCTTTTCGGGGGCCGCCGCCGCGGTGGTTGGCCGCGCGATCGGACGCGGTGATGTCGCCACCGCGAAGCGCGACGCCTTCGCGGCGATCGTGTGCGCGGTGCTCTTCATGAGTGGCAGCGCCGCCGTGTTCCTCGCCGTGCCGGAGTTTCTTGCCACGCGCTACACCACCGAAGCGGCCACCGTGGCAGTCGCGGTGTCACTCATCCCCATCGCGGGGGTCTTTCAGGTGTTCGACGGCACGCAGGCGGTCACGAGCGGCGTACTGCGCGGCACCGGCGATACGCGTGTCCCGGCCATCTTGCACATGGTCGCGTTCTGGGGGATCGGGATTCCACTGGGCGCGGCGCTCGGGTTCCTCACGCCGCTGCGCGAACGGGGCCTCTGGTGGGGGCTGACCGCGGGATTGGCGGCGGCGGCCGTGCTGCAGACGTGGCGGGTGGTGGTGCGACTCCGCGGAAACATCACGCGGGTGCAACTCGATGTGAGCGCACCCGCGTCGTGACCTCGGCCGGGGTTGGCATGGACAGCAGCCGCTCCGGCACGTCGGGCTCCTTGCTGAACTGCGCGATCTTCCCGAGCACCGGGAGGTACTGGTTGCTCACCTCGAGTGGCGGCGCCACGATGAGGAAGAAGAACTGCACGGGCTTGTCGTCGATGGCCTTGAAGTCGAGGCCCGTGCGCTTGCGGCCAAACGCCACGCGCAGACGATTGACGACGAGGGAGCGGCAGTGCGGGATCGCGATCCCGCGACCGATCCCGGTCGACCCGAGGTTCTCGCGCCGCTTGAGCATCTTGAAGAGCATCCCCTCCGCCTTCTCGTCGAGCTTGAGGAGGGAGATGAGTTCCTTGAGGACCTCATCCTTGGTGGTGCCTTCGAGTTCGAGCTTGACGGCGTCTTCGGAGAAGAATTCGCGGAGTTCCATAGCCCTGAATGGTAACCGCACGCGGCCACAAGTCAAACGCGGCCGTTGCTCGGCGCTCACGGCGCACCTAAGTTCCTAAGGTGAATCCGCACAAGCAGTTCCCGTATCCGGTGCCGTCTGCGCGCCCCTTGTACCTCGCACCCATGGCGGGCGTGTCGGAGTCGCCGTTCCGGCGGCTCTGTCGGGCGCACGGTGCCGATGTCGTGGTCACCGAGTTCCTGTCGGCCGAAGGCATTCGCCGCGAGAATCCGGCCACGATCAACAAGCTGCGCTTCGGCGCCGACGAGCGCACGATCGGCGTCCAGATCTTCGGCGCCGTGCCCGAGGCCATGGCCGACGCCGCGGCCTTCGTCACCGATGTCTTCCAGCCGGAGTTCGTCGACATCAACTTCGGATGCCCGGTCAAGAAGGTCGTGCGCCGCAATGGCGGCTCGGGCTGCTTGCGCGATCTGTCACTCGTGACCGATGTCATCAAGGCCGTCGTGAAGGCGACGCACCTCCCGGTTACGGTGAAGACGCGGAGCGGCTGGAGTGAGGAAATGCGCGATCCGGTGCGCATCGGTCTCGTCTGTCAGGACGCCGGCGCGCGGGTTCTCGCGCTGCACGCGCGGACGCGCACGCAGATGTACTCGGGCTCGGCCAACTGGGATGAGATTGCGGCCGTCACCGAGGCGCTCGACATCCCCGTGCTGCGGTCAGCCGTGGATCTTCCGTCAGGCGCGCGCGCTGCTCGATGGGCAGCCCATGCCGGCCACGCCCGGCGTCGAGGAGCGCTTCGCGATCGCGCTCGATCATGCACGCATGGTGCAGCAGTACGAGGCCGATCCGGTGGGCGCCGCGTTCGAGTTCCGCAAGCACCTTGGCTGGTACGTGAAGGGGCTGCCCCACTCGGCCGATCTGCGGCAGCGCCTGCACCGCGTCGAGTCATTTGCCGAGGTGGAGGGGATCTTCGGCGACTACCTGCGTGATCGCGCGGCCGGACGTCACGGTGACGCGCCGGACCCCGCCGACGACGGCGGGGTATTGCCACAGGGGTGCGGGACCGACGATATTTCGGAAGTTGCAGGAGGTATCGCGGCGTAAGTGCAGCACGGAGCGTGGTTTGTGCGCTCCGATACGACGCGATACTGGAAGTGCACGAACGTGTCGGGGGTGCTTTGGCTTCGACGGGTTTGGTGCAGCTGTGGTTGCGTGCCGAGGTCCTCGGGCTCCTCGTAAAACACTCGGGAAAAAACCAAACGCCAACAACAACCTGGCGCTCGCCGCGTAACCTTCGGGTTACCGCTGGCAGTGCTCCGTAGAGAGCCCGCCCGGGGCGCTTCACGGAGTATCGAAAATCCGGGATAGGGGTGCGGTGCGTCTTCCGCCGTAGCCCGAAGCTCTAGAAGGCTTGTCCGTGAGTGGGCTTCCCAGTGGCCAGCGCGCGGAGACCTCAATCACCGGGATACGCACGTAGAGACCGTGGTGAATCCAGGTTCGGACAGGGGTTCGACTCCCCTCACCTCCACTGACGCGAATGGCCCGATCGGACAACCGATCGGGCCATTCGTGTTTTGTGGAAGCCGCTCGGTGCGCTTCGGCCTCACGGCCGCTTCAGGTACCGATCCGGAATCGGGTTGTCCGGACGCTCGCTGTCCCAGTACACGCTCACCACCCACCAGCGCGTGCCATCGTTGAGCAGCTGGATGCTGTTGATGCCGCGCGCGAACGGCGCCGCGTCGGTTGCCGTGCGGCGCGAATCGTACGCGCTGAACACGTGGGTGACATGGCCGAACGTCTCGGTCACGCGGCCAATCTCGCGCTCGAAGAAGCCGTCGCGCTCGAGGCTCGCGCCGGCCCGCTGGATGTACTCCTCGGGCGTCCACACGCGCGCCTGGACCGGCTGTCCCGGCGGCGCGCCGGTCGGAATGAGCCGCGCCCCGGGCACGAAGAGCGAGCGGAAGCGATCCCAATCACGACGTTGTCCGGCCGGACCGGAGATCACGTCGTAGAGCGCCGCAAGAATCGCGTCGATCGATCGCACGTCGTCGGCGCGCGCCGCGGGTGGCGACGCCGACGCAGCGGATGGGGACGCCTGCGCGGTCAGGCCCGGTGGGGCTGCGAGGACGACGCTCAGCACGGCCCCCACACCGCGCAGCAGCATGTTCCGCATCACGCCTCCTCGAGCGCGGCGTGCGCCGCGGCGAGCCGCGCGACGGGCACCCGGTACGGCGAGCAGGACACGTAGTCGAGTCCCGCCTGGTGGCAGAAGCGAACGGAGCGCGGCTCACCGCCGTGCTCGCCACAGATGCCCACCTTGAGCGCCGGCCGCGTGCGGCGTCCGTCGGCAATCGCCAGTTGCACCAGCTTGCCGACGCCATTGACGTCGAGCACCTGGAACGGATCGTCTTCGAGAATGCCCTTCTCGAGGTAATGCGGCAGGAACCGGCCGCTGTCGTCGCGGCTCAGGCCGAAGGTCGTCTGCGTGAGGTCGTTCGTGCCGAACGAGAAGAAATCGGCCGAGTGGGCAATGTCGTCGGCGGTCAACGCCGCGCGTGGCAGCTCGATCATCGTGCCCACGAGATACGGCACGTGCTCGTCCATCGCGCCCATCACCTGGGCGGCGGCGTGTTCGATCACCGCGCGCTGGTGCGCGAGTTCACTGCGCGTCGCGACGAGTGGCACCATGATCTCCGGCTGCACGTCGATGCCGCGCCGACGCGCGCGCACGGCCGCCTCGAAGATGGCGCGCGCCTGCATCTCCGTGATTTCCGGATACGTGATGCCGAGGCGGCACCCACGATGGCCGAGCATCGGATTGGTCTCGCGCAGCGCCTCCACGATGGCCGCCAGCGCCGGTCGGCTGAGCCCCAGCGTGTTCGCCAGCTTCTTCGACTCTTCGCCGCCATGCGGCAGGAACTCGTGCAGCGGCGGATCGAGCAACCGGATCGTGACGGGGAACCCGTCCATCGCCTCGAAGATCCCTTCGAAGTCGGCGCGCTGCATGGGCAGCAGCTTCTCGAGCGCACGGCGACGACCACCTTCGTCGCGGGCGACGATCATCTCGCGCATCGTCGAGATGCGATCGCCTTCGAAGAACATGTGCTCGGTGCGGCACAGTCCGATGCCCTGCGCCCCGAAGGCACGCGCGGTACGCGCGTCGCGCGGGGTATCGGCGTTGGCGCGCACCTTGAGACGACGCACTTCATCAGCCCACCCCATGAGCTGCTTGAAGGCCTGATACACGGGCGCGTCCGCTTCACGCTGCGCGCCCGAGACCACGCGCAACACTTCGCTCGGCAGCGTCGGCAAGTCACCCTGAAAGACACGACCGGTCTCGCCATCGAGCGTGATCCAATCGCCCTCGTGCACGGTGACATCGCCGGCCGTGAAGCTGCGTTCGCCGCGCGGGATCTGCACGGCCGTGGCACCCACGATCGCACACTTGCCCATACCGCGCGCGACGACAGCCGCGTGGCTCGTCATGCCGCCGCGGGTGGTCAGAATCGCGCGCGCCGCCACCATGCCGTGAAAATCTTCCGGCGTCGTTTCTTCACGCACGAGAATCACCGACTCGCCACGTGCACCGCGCACACTTGCTTCGTCGGGATCGAACACCGCCACGCCACTCGCCGCACCGGGGCTGGCCGGCAGACCGGTGGCAATGGGCGTCGCGCGCACTGAGGGATCGATCACGCGATGCAGCAGCTGATCGAGCTGGCGCGGGGCCAGCCGACGAACTGCCGAGCGCTGATCGATGAGCCCTTCGCGTACCATGTCGGTCGCGATGCGCAGCGCCGCCGGCGTGGTGCGCTTGCCGGTGCGTGTCTGCAGCAGGTACAGCGTACCGCGTTCGACGGTGAACTCGATGTCCTGCATGTCACCGTAGTGCCGTTCGAGACGCGCCTGCGTCGCAAGCAGCTCCTCGTACGCACCAGGAAGACGTTGGGCCATCTCGTCGATCGGCAACGGTGTGCGAATGCCGGCCACGACGTCTTCGCCCTGCGCGTTGACGAGGAACTCTCCGTAGAAGCGGTGCTCTCCGGTGCTCGGATCGCGAGTGAATGCCACACCCGTGCCGGAATCGTCGCCCATGTTGCCGAACACCATCGCCATCACGTTCACGCCGGTCCCGAGCGTCTCCGGGATCTCGTTCACGCGTCGATAGTCGACCGCCTTCTTGAGCGTCCACGAGTTCCACACCGCTTCGATGGCACCCCACAACTGTTCGCGCGGGTCGGTGGGGAACGGCTTGCCGGTCGTGTGGGCGACGAGGTCGAGATACTCCTGCGCGAGCTCCTCGAGGGCCTGCGCGCTCAGCTCGTTGTCGTTGACCACCTTGTTGGTCAGGCGCTTGGCCGCGAGCAGATGTTCGAACTGCTCGAACGGCACGTGCAGCACGACGTCGCCGTACATCTGGATGAAGCGGCGATACGAGTCCCACGCGAAGCGCGGATTCCGGCTCGCCGCCGCGAGCCCCTCGGTGGTCTCCCGATTGAGGCCGAGGTTGAGGATGGTCTCCATCATGCCGGGCATGCTGACCGGTGCGCCGGAGCGCACACTCACCAGCAGCGGCATCGCCGGATCACCGAAACGCTTGCCGGCCGCCGTCTCCAGGCGGCCGAGGGCGTCGTCGACCTCGGCGCGCAGCGCGTCCCGGACGCCGCGCTCCTTCAGGTACGTGAGGCACTCCGCACAGGCGATGGTGAAGCCGGGCGGAACCGGGACGCCGAGATTGACCATCTCGGCGAGGTTCGCGCCCTTGCCCCCAAGAATCGCCTTCATGTCGCGCGTGCCGTCCGCCGCGCCATTCCCGAAAAAGTAGACCGAACGCGTCACGCGAGCTCCAGAGATCAGTGCAGGGTACCCCGTCGGCGGGGAAGACGATTTACCTCAGCCGGCGGCACCAGCGCGGAGCAACTCGGGCTCCGACGGCAGGGCGGTCGGATAGCGACCCGAGAAACAGGCGTGGCAGTAGCCACCGGGGCCTTCCGGTACGGCCCCCAGCATCCCGTCCAGCGAGAGATAGCCCAACGTGTCCACCCCGAGGTGTCGCGCGAGCTCGTCCGGTCCCAGACTCGCCGCGATCAGTTCCTCGCGCCGCGGCGTGTCGATGCCGTAGTAGCACGGGCTGATGATCGGCGCACTCGACACGCGCATGTGGACTTCACGGGCGCCGGCGTTGCGCACGAGCGACACGAGACCGCGCGTCGTGGTGCCGCGCACGATCGAGTCATCGATCATCACGACCGACTTGCCTTCGATGACCTCGCGTACCGGGTTGTACTTGACCTTCACCTTCGCATCCCGCCCGGCCTGCGTGGGCTGAATGAACGTGCGGCCCACGTAGTGATTGCGAATGAGGGCGAACTCGAACGGCAGTCCGGCCTCTTCGGCGTAGCCAAGCGCCGCCGAGTTGGACGAATCCGGCACCGCGAAGACCAGATCGGCGCCCGGCGCCGGACACTCGCGCGCAAGCTGCCGTCCGAGCGCGCGACGCGCACGATCGACCGAGGCACCGAACACGCGGCTGTCGGGACGCGCGAAGTACACGTGCTCGAACACGCACTTGTTGAGCGGCTCCGGCGGCACCGCTTGCATCGAGCGGAGGCCTTGCCGATCGATGGCCACGATTTCGCCCGGTGCGATCTCGCGCACGAAGCTCGCGCCCACGATGTCGAGCCCGCACGTTTCGCTGGTCGCGACCCACGCATCACCCAGACGGCCGAGCGCGAGCGGTCGCCAACCGTGCGGATCGCGCGCCACGAGGAACGTCTCATCGATCACCACGATGAGGCAGTACGCCCCTTCGACGCCGGCGAGCGCATTCGCGAGACGCTCCTCGGGCGATGCCCCCGTCGCACGCGCGATGCGATGCACGATCGCTTCGGAGTCCATCGACGACGTGAAGATCGCGCCGTGATCTTCGAGATCACGACGCAGCTCCACGGCATTGGTGAGGTTGCCGTTGTGCGCCAACGCGATGTGACCACGGCGAACGCGCGCCAGAATGGGCTGCGCGTTCTCGATCGCGCTTGCGCCCGCCGTGGAGTAGCGCGTGTGTCCGAGCGCGATCGGACCGGCGAGCGCACGCATGGCGTCGTCTGCGAATCCTTCCGACACGAGGCCCATCGTGCGCCGCAGATGCGCGACGCCCGTGTCATCGACCGCCACGATGCCGGCCGACTCCTGCCCACGGTGCTGCAGGGAATAGAGGCCGAGTTGCGTAAGCGCGGCCGCGCTGGGGTGTCCGTAGACGCCGAAGATCCCGCACATGGATGGTCTGTTCCGTCAGTCGGTGGTGGGCGCGTGGCTTGTGGCCACTGCGAGTTCGGCCGGCGAACCGCCGTCCATGATGCCGGGAATGGTGTCGTGGAAGGCACGGGCCAGCGGCTCGAGCGCCGAGCGGGCCGACACGGCACCGATCACGAACTCGATGCCGCTCGACGCGTCGGTCACCTCGCCGATCACCTGCGCCGGCACGCCGTGTCGCTGCATGAGCGCGAGCAGCGCGTCCGCATCGCTCGTCGTGGTCACGACGCGCCCCTGGGCCTCGCCGAACAGCAGCGCGCGCAGTGGCAGATCGGCCCACGCCGTCAAGTCGACGGCGAAGCCGAACGGTTGGTCGCGCCGTACGACCGACTTCTCGGCCAACGCCACGGCGAGTCCACCATCGCTGCAATCGTGCGCGCTGCGCACCAGTCCCGACGCAATCGCGTCGAGCAACGCATCGATCAGGCGACGCTCGGCCGCCGGGTCGCACGACGGCGGTGCGCCGATGGTCAGACCGTGAATCCGCTGCAGATACTCGCTCGCACCGAGCTCCGCGGTGTTGTCGCCGAGCAGCACGATCTGGTCACCGGCGCGCTGGAAAGCGGTCGGTGTCACGTGATCGAGCGAATCCAGCACACCCACCATGCCCACCGTGGGCGTCGGATGAATCGCGCCCTGCGGATTCTCGTTGTACAGCGAGACGTTGCCGCCGGTGACCGGCGTCTCCAGCACGCGGCACGCTTCGCCCATGCCGGCGACGGCGTTCGCGAGCTGGAAGTACACTTCCGGCTTGGTGGGATTGCCGAAGTTCAAGTTGTTGGTGATGGCCCGCGGCCGCGCACCGGCGCACGCCACGTTGCGCGCCGCTTCGCACACGGCGATGCGACCACCCACGAGCGGGTCGAGTGCGACGTAGCGCCCGTTGCCGTCAATGCACATCGCAACACCGGCGTCGGTGCCGCGCAACCGAATCACGGCGGCGTCGCTGCCGGGGCCGACGATCGTGCTCGTGCGCACCATGGAGTCGTACTGCCGCCACACCCACGCCTTGCTCGCAATCGTGGGCGATGACAGCAGCCGCTCCAGCGTCCAGATCGGGTCAGCTTCTTCGGCGAGCGGAGTGACCCCGTGCGGGTCGAGGGCGCGCGCCGCCGCCAGCGCGGTCGATTCGCGCTTCTCGATCGTATACGTGGGACAATCGGTCACCAGTCGCGTGCCCGGGAACTCGGCGACCACCCGGTCGCCTTCGGTCACACGATAGACCGGTTCGGCGATGACTTCGCCAATGACGGCGGCTTCGAGATCCCAGCGCTCGAGAATCTCGCGAACCGCGTCTTCGCGTCCCTTGTGGGCCACCACGAGCATGCGCTCCTGCGATTCCGACAGCAGGATTTCATACGGCGTCATGCCGGACTCACGCACGGGCACCTTCGTCACGTCGATCGTGACCCCGACATCACCGCGGGCCGCCATCTCGGCGGAGCTCGAGGTGAGGCCGGCGGCGCCCATGTCCTGGATCGCCACGATGTGACCGCTCTTGATCAACTCGAGCGAGGCCTCCAGCAGCAGCTTCTCGGTGAACGGATCGCCCACCTGCACGCGCGGCCGCTTCGCCTCACTCGCTTCGCTGAGATCTTCGCTGGCAAACGAGGCGCCATGAATCCCATCGCGGCCGGTGCGCGCGCCCACGGCGATGATGGGATTGCCGACGCCTTCGGCCACAGCGCGAATGAGCTCCTCCTCGCGCAGCACACCGACACACATCGCGTTGACGAGCGGATTCCCCTCGTACGACGGATCGAACACCACCTCGCCGCCCACCGTGGGCACGCCGACGCAGTTGCCGTAGTCGCCGATGCCCTTCACGACGCCGGCGAACAGGTAGCGCACACGCGACGACGACAGCGGACCGAAGCGCAGCGAGTTGAGCAGCGCGACAGGCCGCGCTCCCATCGTGAACACATCGCGCAGGATGCCGCCCACGCCGGTCGCCGCTCCCTGATAGGGCTCGACCGCGCTGGGGTGGTTGTGCGACTCGATCTTGAACGCGACGGCGAGTCCATCCTTCACGGCAATCACACCGGCATTTTCGCCCGGGCCCTGGAGCACCCACGGTGCTTCGGTGGGCAACGTGCGGAGCAGGGGGCGTGAATGCTTGTAGGAGCAGTGTTCGCTCCACAGCGCGCTCACGATGCCGACTTCGGTGAGTGTCGGCGTCCGTCCGAGCATGGCCACCACGCGCTCGTATTCACCGGGCGTGATGCCGTGCTCCTTGATGAGGGCCGGCGTGATCTCGGGATCGCCCGGACGCGGTTGCACAGTCGTCGTCATGCGTTCACCTCCGTGAGGAGCGCGTCGGCGATGGAGTGCAGAAGCGGCAGACCATCGGCCGAGCCGAGGCGCACGTCGGTTGCGCGTTCGGGGTGTGGCATCATGCCCAGCACGTTCCCGCGTTCGTTCACGATGCCCGCGATGTTGCGCAGCGAGGCGTTCGGGTTGGCCTCGTGCGTCACGTGTCCGGCGGCGTCGACGTAGCGGAACACCACACGCCCTTCGCCTTCGAGGCGCGCGATGGTGTCACCGTCGGCGGTGTAGCGGCCGTCGCCGTGCGCCACGGGAATGCGAATGACCTGACCAATGTGGTAGCGCGCCGAAAAGCGCGTGGCGATCGATTCGACCCGCAGATGCACCTGCTCACACACGAAGCGCAGCTGCGCGTTGCGCAGCAGCGCGCCCGGCAGGAGTCCGGCTTCGCAGGCGATCTGGAAGCCGTTGCAGATGGCGAGCACGGGTGCCCCGCGCTCGGCGTGCGCCACGACCTCGCGCATGATGGGGCTGAACCGCGCGATGGCACCAGCGCGCAGGTAGTCACCGTAGCTGAAGCCACCTGGCAGGATCACCAGATCGGCGCCCTGCAGGTCATGATCCTTGTGCCAGAGGAAAACCGCCTGCGCGCCGAGATGATCGACGACGGCGTGGTACGCATCCTCGTCGCAGTTCGATCCGGGAAACCGGATGATGCCGACTTTCACGCGGGCTCCACGGTGGCGATGTGGAAGTCTTCCGTGACCGGATTGGCCAGCAGCTGTTCGCACATGCGGGCCGCTGTGGCGCGCGCGGTGTCGGCGTCGGGCGCATCCGTGTCGAGCACCAGATAGCGTCCCACCCGCACATCGACGACATCGCCGAAGCCGAGTGAGTGCAGCGCACCGGCCACTGCCTTGCCTTGCGGGTCGAGAATGCCGCGACGCGGCTCGATGTGAATGGCCACGCGATAACGGGTCATGACGGATCCTTGGAGTCGAGGTCGCGACGGGGAACAGCAGAGGTCTCGGAGCGACGCCGGCGCCGGCGTCGCGATGGCAGATCCCCACTGACGGCGACGCCATCGGCGACCAGCGCCAGGTCGTCGTCATCGTCGGGTGAGGGCAGGCGATCGAGCAGTCCCAGCAGCACGGTGCGACCGATGCCGTACAGGACGTAGGCCATCAAGGCGGGGAAGAAGAACTGCTTCGGCAGGAAGATCACACCGATCAGCGTCCCGACGACCAGCAGGGTGCCCAGAATGCCACGCCAGCTCCGGAAGCCCACCGTGGGGACGGCCGCGTACTGCACCTGACTGATCATGAGCATGCCGAGACCGAGCATGACCCAGCGCAGCATCTGATGCCACGGCAACCCGCCGATCATCGTGTCGGTGTAGAGCGACGTCTGACTGAACCACCAGTACGTTGCCAGCGTCATGCCGGCCGCCGGACTCGGCAGTCCGGTGAAGTGCGTCTTTGCACGACCCGCCTGCTCGACATTGAAACGCGCGAGTCGAATGACCGCTGCGGCGGTGAACAGGAAGCAGAAGATCCAGTCCCAGCCAGTGGCGTTGAGCACCGCGAAGTACATGATGAGCGACGGCGCGAGTCCGAAGCTGATCGCGTCCACGAGGCTGTCGAGTTCGGAGCCGAATCGACTCCCGCTGTTCGTGGCGCGCGCAATGCGTCCATCGAGCGTGTCGGCGACAGCACCAAAGACGATGTAGCGCGCGGCCGCATCGAAGTCACCGCGCGCGGCGGAGACGATGGCGAAGATGCCGAAGAAGAGATTGGCGAGCGTCAGCCCGTTCGGCAGCACGACGACGGCGCGGCGTCGCGGCCGTTCGCTGCCTTCCATCGGTTCAGGCATCAGCCGCCTCCCATGGGTGCCGGCGCACGGAACAGCCAGGCGAGTCCGAGGGCGACCACCAAACTGCCGAAGCCGGCCAGCCACAGCGGCCACGAGCGAAACCGCAGCGCGAGGACAAGCGCGATGATCGCGACGCCTGTCGCGCCGACCACGAAGGGGAGCCCTTCGCCGTGCAGCATCACGCGGTCACACCAGCGGTCGTGCCGAGCACGTCGAACAGCGTGCGGCCAGTGAGGCGCCGGAAGGCATCCAGATACCGCGCGCTGGTCGCGAGCACCACCTCCTCCGGGAGACGCGGGCCGGGCGCCTCGCCGTTCCACCGACCGGCCCGCCGCTCGCCATCCAACCAGTCGCGCAGCGGCTGCTTGTCGAAGCTCGGCTGGCTGCGCCCGGGCGCATACTGATCGGCCGGCCAGAAGCGCGACGAATCGGGCGTCAGCACTTCATCGATGAGCACCAAGCGGCCATCGCGCACGCCGAACTCGAACTTGGTATCGGCGACGATGATGCCGCGTGGTGCGGCCACATCGCGGCCGAACGCGTAGATGTCGCGCGCCATGCGCTCGAGTTGTGCGGCCGTGTCGGCGCCCACGCGGGCGATCACTTCGGACACGGGAATGTTCTCGTCGTGGCCGGTCTCCGCCTTGGTGGCGGGACTGAAGCGTGGCGGATCGAAGCGATCGCTCTCTCGCAGGCCGGACGGGAGTGCCTCGCCCGCCAGCGTACCGGACGCTGCGTACTCCTTCCACGCGGAGCCGGCGAGATAACCGCGCACCACGCACTCGATGGGCACAACGTCGGTGCGCACGCACAGCATGGCGCGACCATGCAACATCGCGCGATGCGGCGCGATCGAAGGCACGGCCTCGATGATCGCGTCAACGTTCGACGTCAGCAGATGATGCGGCAAGGCGGCGCCGAACGCGGATTCGAGTTTGGAGAGCCACCAGGTCGTGATCTGCGTCAGCACCGCGCCCTTGTGCGGGATGGGTTCGTCCATGACGACGTCGAACGCACTGACACGATCGCTCGCCACGAGCAGCAGCTGCTCATCACCCACGGCGTAGACATCGCGCACCTTGCCGCGCCGCACGAGCGGCAGTGGCAGATCGGTGAGGCGAACGGTCGCGACCGTCATACCCGCACCTCATCCGCCGCGGCCGAGTCGGGGAACCGCGCGAGCACCGGCGCGACGTGTTCGTCGAGGAACTCGAGCACCTGCTGCGACGCGCGTCCGGTGAAGCGGGCCGGGTCGGCCAGCGCTTCGAGGTCGCTCAGCGGGACACCGAAGGCCGGGTCGGCGGCGAGACGATCGAGCATGTCGTTGCGTGGTGCACCGTCCTTCACGGCCCGTGCAGCGGCAATGCTGTGCGTGCGAATGATCTCGTGCGCCTCCTGGCGATCACCGCCGGCCCGGACCGCGCGCACGATGAGTTCTTCGGTGGCCATGAATGGCAGTTCGTCGTTCACCCGTCGACGAATTCGCGCGGGGTGCACCTCGAGACCGGCCACGATGTTGCGCACCAGCACGAGGATGGCGTCGGTTGCGAGGAACGACTCCGGAATGGCCAGGCGACGATTGGCCGAATCATCGAGCGTGCGCTCGAAGTACTGCACCGCATGCGTCTGGTTTGCGTTCGGTTCGAGCGACAACACGAATCGTGCGAGCGCCGCGATACGCTCCGAGCGCATCGGGTTCCGCTTGTACGCCATCGCCGACGAACCGATCTGATCCTTCTCGAATGGCTCCTCGATCTCACCAAACGCCTGCAACATGCGCACGTCGCCCGACAGCTTGGAGGCACTGGCGGCCACGCCGGCGACGACACCAAGCACCTGCGCGTCGATCTTGCGGCTGTACGTCTGGCCGCTCACGGGAATCGAGTGCGAGAACCCCATCGCGTCCGAGACGCGTCGATCGAGTTCGCGCACCTTGCCATGATCGCCCTCGAAGAGCGACAGGAAGGAGGCCTGGGTGCCAGTCGTTCCCTTCACACCTCGGAAGGGCAGGGTGCTGATGCGATGCTCCAGGTCGGCAATGTCGAGCAGCAGATCCTGCATCCAGAGCGTCGCGCGCTTGCCCACCGTCGTCAGCTGCGCCGGCTGCAGGTGCGTGTAGCCAAGACACGGCAGCTCGCGCCAGCTGCGCGCGAACGCGTCGAGCGAACGCAGCGCATCGAGGCACTTGTCGCGCAACAGCGCGAGACCGCGACGCATGAGCACGAGCTCCGCATTGTCCGTGACGTAGCAGCTCGTCGCGCCGAGATGGATGAACGGCTTCGCCGCAGGCGCCACGTCACCGAACGCGTGCACGTGGGCCATGACATCATGGCGGAATCGCTTCTCGTACGCCGCCACCGCAGTGAAATCGATGTCGTCGAGGTGCGCCCGCATCTGCGCGATCGCTTCCTCGGGAATGCCGATGCCGAGGTCGCGCTCGGCTTCCGCGAGCACCAGCCACAAGCGTCGCCACAGTCCGTAGCGCACCGAAGGACCCCACAGTTCGAGCATCGCACGGGAGGCGTAGCGCTCGGCGAGCGGGGACGAGTAGATCGAAACGGACTCAGCGGACACGGAACGCGATGGAATAGGGACCCTGACCGCCGCGTTCGAACCAGAGCCGCACGGCGCCACGCGCCCCGTAGGCCTCGATCGCCCGTGCGGCCAGATCGGCCGAGGTGATCGGCGTATTGCCGATCTGCAGGATGACATCACCACTCTGCAGGCCGATTTCGCCCTGCAGTCGTTCGGAGGCTTTCACGATGAGCGCGCCGGCACGCGAGCGAATGCCGCGTTCCTGTCGAATGGCGTCGGTCAGCGTCACCAGTTCGAGTTCGCGCAGCACCGTGACGCGCGGCGCGCTCACTTCGGGCACGTCGGCAATCGTGAGTTGCAATGCGATCTCGCGCCCGCCGCGTCGCACGACGAGCGGGAGGGTATCGCCGACGCGCAGTTCGAGCAGTCGGGCTTCCCAGTCGAACGGATTGCGAATCTCGCGCGCCGCCGCGCGCACGACGACATCACCCGCCTTCACACCCGCGCGCTCGGCTGGTGAGCCGGGGACGATGCGTCCCACCACCGGGACGGCCTTGACGGCATCGCGTGCGCTGGCGAGTTCCGGCAGCTGCAGATGCAAGCCGACCCACGGCTGGCGGACGCGGCCGTGTTCGAGCAGATCGTTCACGATGCGCATCGTGCGATCGATGGGGATGGCGAAGCCGAGGCCCACCGAGCCACCCGATGGCGAATAGATCGAGCTGTTCACGCCGATCACACGACCCATCGCATTCACGAGGGGACCACCAGAGTTGCCGGGGTTGATCGCCGCGTCGGTCTGCACCATGTCGAGGTACACGCCCGCGCCTTCGCTTCGCGCGGTGATGTTGCGGCCAACCGCACTGATCACGCCCACCGACACGCTTGGTTCGGTGTTGCCGAGCACGAAGCCGAACGGATTGCCGATCGCGATGCTCCATTCGCCAACCAGCAGATCGCTCGACGTGCCGATCTCCGCGACGGGCAGATCACGACCGTCGATGCGCAGCACGGCGAGATCGTTCTGTTCGTCTTCCCCAACGAGCGTGGCGGGATACGTCGTGCCATCGCGCAGCGCCACCGTGATCGTTGATGCTCCGCTGACCACGTGGGCGTTCGTGACGATGACGCCGTCGGCACGGACGATGAATCCCGAGCCGATGCCCGCGCGCGACCGCTGGCCGCTGCGTCCACCGAACATCATCTCGAAGTAGTCCGCGGGCACGCGTTCGAGCGTTTCCGTCTGGACACTCACCACCGTTGGCGCCACGCGCTCGACGGCGGTCGTGATGGCCGTGCGCCGAGAGGCGTCAATGCTCTGCGCCGGCAGTGGTCCCGCCGGCACCGCGACCGATGGCGACGCATCGCCGCGCGTTGCAGACGTACCGCGCGACGTCGCGCTCGCGGTCGACTGCCCCTGGGAATCCGCCGGATTGGCGCCCACACAACCGGTCGCGATCGCGATCGCGAGCGCGAGAGCGGAGCACCGCGCCATGGTCACGCGTCCCCCGCACGCAACCGGCGACCTGCCGCCGGTCGCCGGGCACTCTCGGCGAGCGCCTGATCGGTGAACGGATACGCGAGCATCGCGCGGAGCGACGCGGTGCCCACCACCGCCGCGTCCGCGCCGGCTGCGCCGCACGCGGCCATCGAGGCCGAGCCGGACGGAAAGAGGGCAACGAGTTCCGCTTCGAGATCGGCGGCGTCGAGCAGGGCGCGCGCGCCGGCGATCACGTCGGCGCCGGCGCCACTCATCGCATCGAGTCGATCGACGTCGATGAGCACGTGCGTCGCGCCGGCCTTGGCGGCAAAGAGCGCCTGCGCGGCGGTGCCCACGAACGTTGCCGCTACCCGTACTCCCGCCTGACTCAGGGTGCGCAACCGGACCGCGTTCGCCTCGGAGAAGGGCAGCTGCAGGACCACGTTGTCGGTGGTGCGAGCGAGGGCGCGCAAGCGCTCGTCGGCATCGTCGGCCGCCACGAGGGCATCGGTGCCGTCCACGAAGACGGGAAAGGATGCCGCGCGCGCGAACGTTTCCAGCCACTGGACCGCCGCGTCGGGCGAGGCCGCAGAGCGGAGGGCGTCGTCAGGGAGCAGGACGCCGTCGCACCAGCCCCGGGCGGCGGCCCACTGCACGTCGTCGAGCACGTCGGTAGCGAGGAAGAGCTTCACGTGGGAGAAAGATAAAGCGTCCGAGGATACGTGACCTGCTCGAGGAACAGGCCATGTGGCGGGGCGGGTTTCGGTGTGTCCCGATTGTGATCGGTGCGCAGCAGTCGCGCGACGGTCCCGACCGGCGCCCGACCGAGGGCCACCTCGACCATCGTGCCCACCAGAAAGCGCACCATGTGATGCAGAAACCGATTGGCGGCGACGTGAAAGACGACGCCACCGTCGTGTTCTTCCCATCGCGCCAGGTCGAGGCGACACCGATGATCGTCGGTGGCCGGCGCGGTGTTGGCGATGGCAAACGCGCGGAACGTGTGCTCACCGAGCAGGGCGTCGGCTTCAGCCTGCAACGTGGTCACCGAGAGCGATCGGCCGAGTGCCCACTCGACCCGGCGACGAAACGGGGACGCGGCGAGGCGATCGGTCCCGATGTGATACGCGTAGCGACGCTGTTCGGCGCTGTAACGCGCGTGAAACTCCGGGGTCATGGCGTGCACATCCGCGATCCAGGCATCGCCGGGCAGATGCGCATTCACCGCGCGGTGCAGGCGATCGGCCGTCCACCGCGGCGCGACACGGACGCCAACCGCCTGACCACGTGCATGCACGCCCGCGTCGGTTCGCCCGGAGCCGGTCGCCGTGATCGGTTCGCCGCACACGGCGGCGAGGGCGCGTTCGAGTTCGCCCTGCACGGTGCGCGCCTCCGGCTGACGCTGCCAGCCGGAAAACGCGCCACCATCGTAGTGCATGCGAAGCAGAAACGACGCGCGCTCAGCGGTTTCCATGAGCCTCCAAAGATACCGACGACCGGACCGGCCTTCAACCGACGAGCGGTGGACGGTTTGACAGAATGGCAACGCCCTTCTCACATTGCGCGGCGTTCCCCTCCAACCGATTTCGTGGCTCCTCGCTCCCTCGCTTCACTTGCGCACGCCCTCGGCGCCACGTCGGATCTCGACGGGGCGCTCATCGCGCTCGCGGACGCCGTCACCGAGCTCGATCGTGGTGCGGCCCTGGCCATGTTTCGCTACGACGGTCGTCGGGAGATGCTCCGCGAGCGATTGACGCCGGTGCAGGGACGTGTGGAGCGCACCTCGGTGGAAACCACCTTCGACCATCTCCCGACGCCGCTTCGGGTGAAGGTGGCCGCCGGCGGACAGTTCATCGACATCACCGACCGCACCGCCGACTACGTCCGCCTGTTCGGCTTCACGCATGCGGTCGAGGGTGGCGTGCTCGCGCTGCGGGGCCTGCGCGTGGAGGGCTATCTCGCGGCCGTGCTCGCGCTCTACGAGCCCCGCAAGATCTTCGGCACGCGCACCACCGAACGGCTGGGGCCGTCGCTGGCGCTCTTCGATCTGGCCTTCAGCCGACTGTCCGAGCGGGAAGCGCGAGAGGAAGCCTTCCGCACGCTCGAGGATGTCACGCAGCGCGTGCACGGCGAGTACATGCGCAAACTGCGTCAGCTCGAAGGCGAGTTGCGCGAGGCACGCAACACCACGCCCACGGGGGTCGCGGCGTTGTCACCGGCCGAGGTCGTCGCCCTCCAGGCCGAGTCGGCGCGCGCCGAGGAAGAGGTGCGACGGGCCACACGCAAGGCCGACCTCGCCGAGCAGCAGCTGATGTCGGCCGTGGGGCAGCTGGAGCAGGCGCACGTCGAGTTGCATCGCCGCAACGAGGCGCTGCGGCAGCGGACGCGCACGCTGTACCTGCTCGATCGCGTGCTCACCCTCGACGCGTCGACGTCCGATCCCGCGGCGCTTGTTGACGGGCTCGTGGCGCTCGTGGGCGACGATATGCAGGCGCAGCGCTGCTCGCTCATGCTGGTCGCGCCCGATGGTGAGTCCCTCTTTCTGGCGGGTGGTCGCGGACTGTCGCCCGAGATTCCGGTCGGCATGCGGACGCGCATCGGCGAGGGCGTGTCCGGTCGCGTAGCCGCGTCGCGTGAACCCCTCCTGATTCAGGACGTGGGGCAGGCCGATCGTCATCCGCTGTTGCGCGATCAGTACTTCACCACCGGCAGCTTCATCAGCTTTCCGCTGGTGTACCACGAACGGCTGGTTGGGGTGCTCAACCTGACCAACCGCGCGAAGTTGGGCGTCTACACCGAGGAAGACGTGGAACGGGTGCGTCTGCTCGCCCTGGTGATCTCGCTCGTGGCACGCAACGCGGCGTTGCCCGAACGGCTTGGCTCGACCCTCGCGTGACCATGACGCCCGAGCGATCGACGGACGTCCTGCGCAGCGCGCTGCGCCGACTCGCGGCGGGTGAATCGCTGGACGGCGACACCATCGCCGGGGCGTTTGATGTCATCATGCGCGGTGAAGCGACGGCGGCGCAGGTGGCTGCGCTGTTGATGGCGCTGCGCGTGAAGGGAGAGTCGCCCGAGGAGGTCGCGGGGGTGGCGCGGTCGCTGCGCGAGGTCATGGTGCCGATCACCGCGGCGGACCCGGCGACGCTCGTGGACACCTGCGGCACCGGTGGCGGGACGCTGTCCACGTTCAACATCTCCACGGCGGCCGCGATGCTCGCCGCTGGCGCCGGCGTCCGCATCGCCAAGCATGGCAATCGGTCGTTCACGTCGCGCTCCGGCAGCGCCGACGTGCTCGAGGCGCTCGGGGTGCGCATCGAGACGACGCCCGCCGTGATGGAGCGCGCACTGACGGACGCGGGCATCACCTTCATGTTCGCCCCGTTGCTGCACCCGGCCATGCGTCACGTCGGCATCGTGGGACCGCTCGCCAATCCCGCCCGCGCTGGCCGCCAGGTGGTGGGGGTGGCCGACGCCAATCGCGTGGACCTCATCGCCGGCGCGCTCGCGTTGCTCGGCACGACCCGTGCGCTCGTGGTGCACGGGGCGCCAGGCATGGATGAGGTGTCGCCCCTTGGGCCCACGCTGGTGCGCGAGGTTCGCGACGGGAGCGTGCAGACCTGGACCATCGATCCGGCGATTGCGGGCTACGACGGGATCGTGCCCGAGGACCTGCAC
>JALOPN010000163.1 GCA_025453875.1 Gemmatimonadaceae bacterium
GCACGACGCCGGGGCACTGCATCGCGCGCTGTCGGCGCACAACGTCTGGCTGACCCCCGGTGGACGCCTGTGGCTGCTCGGGTGGGAGTGGGTGTTGCCGGTCGATCAGTTGCCGGTTGGTCTACGCCCCGATCCGGCGCGGACGCCGCAGGCGCCTGAGTGGAGTGACGGCAAGTGGTCGCCCACGCCGCAGAGCGATCAGTGGCAGCTGGCGGCCATGGTGTTCACCGCGCTGACGGGTGAAACACCGCCGGCGCAGGAGCCTCCACCCGTCGCGCTGCTGCGCCCGGACTGTCCCGTGGGGCTGGCGCGTGCACTGGAGCAGGCGCTGCACCCGGATCCGGCGCGTCGCTTCCCCTCGGTGCGCGCATTCCTGCGTGAGGTCGATCGTCTGGTGTCGATGCGGGTCACGATGGTGACGTTCGGAAGTGTGTGGCGCGCCCGCGATCTCACGCTGGCGCGTGAAGTGGCCATCAAGGTGCTGCATCCGCACATCGCGAAGGACGATGTGGCCGTGTCTCGCTTTCGACGCGAAGCACGACTGGCCGCGCAGCTCGCGCACCCGGCCATCGTGCCGATCTACGACAGCGATGAACGTGGCGGCGTGGTGTGGTACACGATGGAGCTCGCGGAAGGCGGCTCCGTCGCGAGTCTCATTGCGCGTCGCGGTCCGCGCGATTTCGAGGAGATTGCCGCACCGGTGGACGGCGTACTCGATGGCCTCATGGCGGCGCACGCGAGCGGCATCATTCATCGCGATCTCAAGCCGGAGAACATTCTCATCGATCGCTACCGTCGGTGGCGCATCGGTGACTTCGGTATTGCGCAGGCGTGGGGCGAGGACGCGAGCACGAGCTCGACCGGAACACCGGCGTTCGCGGCACCCGAGCAGTTGCTGGGCGAGTCGCAGGGGCCGGCCACCGACTGTTATGCGCTCGCGGGCATCGTGTATTTCGCGCTCACGGGCCGTCCGCCGTTTGGTGACGCGGGGGCCGAACAGGTGCTGGCGCAGCAGCTGGGCGCAAAACTCGCCGAGCGGCTGCAGTTGGCGGCGTTTCCTGCGCCACTCGAGGAGTTTCTCGCGCGTGGTCTCGCACCCGATGTGAACGATCGGTTCGCCGATGCGGCCGAGCTGCGACAGGCGTGGCGACAGGTGGTGCGCGCGATGCGGCGCGCCGATGATCCGCGTCCCTGGTGGCGTCGCGTCTTCGAAGGGCCCATGGAAGAAGACGATGCCGCGTTCGATGACACCCTGCTGACGGGCGAAGGACGACCCACGGGATGAGCGCCCGCGTCGCCGCGTTACTCGGCGACGCGCACCGTCTTCGTGTTCGTGAACTCGCGAAATCCGGGCGTGCCGAGTTCGCGCTTCGTTGACGAAGACGAGCCCCGCCTCGAGCTCGGCTACGCAGCGGGCCGCGTCGCGCGGGTTGCGCGTCCACACACTCGCGCCCAGTCCGAATCGTGTTGCGTTGGCACGCGCGATCGCGGCACTCACATCGGGGACACGGAATACCGGGGCCACCGGACCGAACAGCTCATCGTCCGCCGCGGGCGTCCCGTCGGGGACATCCACGAGAATCGTGGGCGGGAAGAACGCGCCCGGTCCCTCGGGGATGCGCAGTTGCGCGTGGACGCGTGCGCCAGCGGCCACCGTCGTGCGCACCTGCTCGGCGAGCTGATCGCGCGCCGGGTGTGACGCGAGTGGGCCGACGTCGGTTCGTGGGTCGAGCGGATCACCGAGACGCACCCCACGCAGCTGCTGCGCGAACGCATCGAGGAACGCATCGGCCACGGGTTCGCAGACGATGAATCGCTTGGCGGCGATGCACGACTGGCCGCCGTTGACGAGCCGCGAGGTGACGGCCGCGCGAGCGGCGCGCTGCACGTCGGCGTCGGCCAGCACGAGGAAGGGATCGCTGCCGCCCAGTTCGAGCACGACTTTCTTGAGATGCCGTCCGGCCAACGCCGCGACGCTCGCCCCCGCGCGTTCACTGCCGGTGAGCGTCACGCCGGCGACACGCTCGTCGGCGATGATGGCTCCCAGATCGTCGGTGTGGGCGAACAGCAGCGAGGCGATGTCACTCGGCGCGTGACGAGCGGTCGCGGCCTGGCTCAACACCGCGTGAAGCTGCGAGGCGCATCCCGCAACCGACGACGCCGGCTTGTGCAGGACCGTGTTGCCGGCGAGCAGGTTGGGCACGATGACGCGCATCGCCTGCCAGTACGGGAAGTTCCACGGCATGATCGCGAGCACGACGCCGAGTGGGTGATGCTCCACGCGCCACGCGCCGAGAGCATCTTCGGCGAGTCGCTCGGGGGCCAGCGCGCGCGGGGCCATGTGCACGGCCTGCTCGCACAACAGCACGCACTTGTCGACTTCGGCTCGTGCGGCGGTGATCGGCTTCCCCATCTCGCGCGCGGCGGCTTCGGCGAGCCCATCGCGCGCGTCGCGCAGCACACGCGCCACTTCGAGGATGACCGCCTGTCGCCGATCGAGTGGCTGCTGGCGCCACCATCGCTGCGCCTCGTGCGTTGCCGCGACGACGCGCTCATTCTGCGCGTCGTCGTTGGCCGCGCGCTCGGAGAGCAGCACGGCGCGATACGGATCGACGGCGCGGAACGTCACGCCCGGGGCTCGGTGTGCGTGGTCACACCCGAACCCTACGGTCGCGTGACGGTCGCCGTCAACCGTGTCGCACGCGCGTCACGCGGCGATGGGCGCGTTGTTGGTGGGCCGGTTGCCCGAGGTCGTCTGCGCGGCCGAGGCGTTGCGACGACGATCCCGCGTTGACTGTCGCGGCCGGGGTGCCACCGGCGACGCCATGATCGCGGCCATCGCCTTGCGTGCGATGCGTCGTGTGGCCTTGCGGTGCAGCAGATCGCAATCTGCCTCGTGCAGCAGGTCGGCGAGCGCGCGCGTCTCGGTGGCGGGAATCACGACGTGTCCGATCGTGACGCTGACCGATGCGGGAAGCACGTGCGCGCGATTGAGCGCGTCAAGACGCGCGTTCACGCGCGAACGGATGGTGTCTGCGCAGCTGCCCACCGTGTCGAGTGCGAGCACCGCGAACTCGTCACCGCCAAGGCGGGCAATCACATCGGTCTCACGCAGCGCGGCGCGCAGCGCGCGGGCAATCTCGGTGAGCGCGCGGTCGCCGACCGCGTGACCGAATCCATCGTTGATGCCCTTGAAGTCGTCGCAGTCGAGGTAGAACAGCACCGCCTCCTGCTGCAGACGACGGGCGCTGGCGAGCTGCTCGTTCGCGATGTCGAGGAAGCCGCGGCGATTGACGAGACTGGTGAGCGGATCAACGAGCGATGCACGACGCAGGCGACGCGCTTCGCGCTTGCGCTCCGCGATGTCGGAGAGTGTGACGGCGAGTCCCTGATCGACGCGGACGGCGCGGACGAGCAGCCACGACGTGGCGACGTACCGCGGATGCACGCGGCGTTCCCCGCGGTACACGGTGCCGAGTTCGACCGCAGCCGCAAGGCCACGGAACAGCTCGTCGTCGCTGGAGAGCCCGACCGTGTCACGCACACGACGGCCCACAAGCATGAGTGGCTCGCGGCGCAGCAGCGCGCCGGCGCGTGCGTTCGCTTCGACGATTTCGAAGTCGATGATGTCGCCCCGGGCATCACGCACCGGTTCGAGGTGCAGGAGACCGTCTTCGGCTTCGTGGACCGTGAGGCGCAGTCGGCGCTCGCGTGCCTGCAGCGCCTCAAGATCGCGCGCCTGCTGCACGGACTGCGTGCGCAACACCATGGCGTTGTGCGCGGTCAGGCCCAGTGCGGCGAGTCCGGCCGTGGCACTCAGGGCGAGGAAGGCACCGGGCGCGGCGGGCAGCAGACGCCACGTGGCGTCGACCACGAGGTCTGGCCGCGTCGCGGTGGCGACCTCGGTGAGCGGCAATGCGAGCAGTTCCGCCGGCACGACGAGTGCAAGCAGCGCGACAACCACCACGAGACAGCACGAGAGGAACGGCATGGAGCGCCAGGGCAAATGGGACAGGCCACGCGTCGACGACGCGCAGCGGCCAACTGTCCGCGGGTAGTGCAACGGCCATGCCACGCTGGCGCGACGTCAGGTTGCGCCTCGCAAGCTGTTCTGGATCAACGAGTTGGCGGGTGATTCCGAGGTGCGAATCCGGCCGTGAGGGAGGTGCCGGACACCGCGTGGCCCCCGGCCAGAGTGGCCGCGTCCGTCCGCGGGGCGGCAAGAATCGCCGAGCGGCTCGAGGACAGCTGCGCCGTCGTGAAGGGGAGGACTACGCGTCGTCGGACCCCAGCAACGTTCGCCGTTCGAGCGCCGCGAAGCGGGCCGCGCCGTCGCGATCGGGGCGCAGCAGCGAGACCAGCATGCCGACCGCGAAGCTGAGCGGAATCGACACGATCGCCGGATTGCGCAGCGGAAACGGTGCGCTGTCGTGCTGCAGCAGATCGATCTGGATGGCGGGGGAGAGGGCGATCAGCGTCACCGTGGTGAGCGTGCCGACCACCATGCTGCTCGCGGCGCCAGCCGTGCTCGTGCGGCGCCAGAACACCGCCAGCAGGAGTGCCGGAAAGTTGCCGCTCGCGGCGATGGCAAATGCGAGTCCCACCATGAACGCGACGTTCTGCCCCTTGAAGACGACGCCGAGCACGATCGCGATGAGCGCGAGGCCCACGGTGGCAAGGCGCGCCACGCGCAGCTCCTCGCCCGGCCTGGGCGATCCGCGACGGACCACACTCGCCCACAGGTCGTGCGCAATGGCGGCTGCGCCACTCAACGCGAGGCCAGCCACGACCGCGAGAATCGTCGCGAACGCGACGGCGGCAATGAAGCCGAGGAACGGTCGACCACCAAGAAGCTCCGCGAGGAGCGGTGCGGCCATGTTGCCACCGGCGTCCACGCTGCGAATCACGTCGGGCCCGACGAGCACCATGGCGCCGAAGCCGAGGATGAACGTGAGCAGATAGAAGAGACCGATGAGTCCTGTCGCAAAGAAGACCGAGCGTCGAGCGGCGCGCGCGTCCGGCACGGTGTAGAAGCGCATGAGGATGTGCGGCAAGCCGGCCGTACCGAACATGAGCGCCATGCCGAGCGAAATGGCATCGAGCGGATTGCTCACCAGCTTGCCGGGCGCGAGCACCGCATCTCCCTGCTGTGCCGCCGCGGCGGCGAAGAGTGCGAGCGGCGACCACTCGAAGCGCGCGAGAACGAGCAACGCGAGCATCGCGGCGCCACCGAGCAGCAGCACCGCCTTCACGATCTGCACCCACGTCGTGGCGAGCATGCCGCCGAAGAGCACGTACGCCATCATGGCGAGCCCCACGCCCACCACCGCGACTTCGTACGGGATGCCGAGCAGCAGGCGAATGAGGCCGCCGGCGCCCACCATCTGCGCGATCAGGTAGAACGAGATGGTGGCGAGTGTCCCCACGGCCGCCGCGAGTCGCACCGGGCGCGGCTCGAGGCGCGCCGCGACGACATCGGCAAAGGTGTAGCGCCCGAGATTGCGCAGCGGCTCGGCCACAAGAAACAGCACCACGGGCCAGCCCACGAGCCAGCCGGTGCTGTAGAGCAAGCCATCGAAGCCCGACGTGGCGACGAGCCCCGCAATGCCGAGAAACGACGCGGCGCTCATGTAGTCGCCCGCCAGCGCGAAGCCGTTCTGTCCGGCGGTGACGGAGCGACCGGCGGCGTAGAAGTCCTCGGTGGTGCGCGTCTTCCGCGCAGCCCACCAGGTGATGCCGAGCGTCGCGGAGATGAACACGGCGAAGAAGAGCACGGCCACCGCGTTGGGCTCGCCGATGCTCGTCGACGTCGTGGTCGCGCTCGCGTCCTGTGTGACGCGCGTGAGAAGCAGCGAGAGCGTGTGCATCACGATGCACCACGCCGTTCGGCATCGATGGCCGGATCATACACGGCGTTGGCCCAGCGCACATACCACCAGGTGAGCAAGTCCGGGCGCGAGGCGCGTGGCGAGGGTGGATGGCGCCCACGCCACGAGGGCAAGGAAGCCGAAGTACGTGGCCACCATGGTGGTGGTGAGTGCCACGGCGAGCTGCCAGCGACGACGGGCAATGGCGCGCAGGCGCTCGAGGGACGACGCATCGGAGGACATGCAGCGCCAACCTACCGACGGCGCGCGTCAGGGCAAGACGCGCGTCGTGCGGTAGCGCGTGGCGATGTCCTCAGGGCGCGCCGTTCTCCGTCTCTCCCGGTGGGCGCAGGCGTACGCGCGCGAGCTTGAGGCCGCTCGCATCACGTGTGGTGAGGTAGACCACACGACCCGGTCCGAAGCCCACCAGGGTGTGTCCGGCCGGCAGCTGAATGCGATCCGCGAGCGTGCCGGTCGGATCGATGATGTCGTACACCGCGCCCTGCCGCGGCGAGAGCGGAAGATTGAGTCGCACCCAGAGCTGTCCATCGGCATCGGCGCGCGCGGCGCCAGCGGCGAACGCGGGCTTGTAGTCCGGCAGGTCGCCCACCTGCACAAGCGTGGGGGCGCGATAGATCGGCGCGGGTGGCGTGTACCCCTGTCCGTACATCTCGCTGTAGAACGACTGCGTGCAGTTGGGCTGGCCCGGTGCTGGCGGTCCGGAGGGAGGCGGCGTGAGGCTGATGGGTGCACTGTAGATCGACATGCCGCCCGCTGGCGTGACGCCAGGAGGACAGGCCGCGACGTAGTTCTCGGGGAAGCGAACGCCGGGCGGCAGGATCCAGTCGGCGGGCAGTCCCGGCGGCGGGACGTAGCCATCGGGTACCGTGAAGCTCGCCGGATACGGCTTGTTGAGCAGGTTTGACCACGCGATCATGGACGTCGCGTAGTTCGTCTGCGCCGACTTCACCTGCGCGCCGCGCATGGAATCGACGAACGCCGCCTTGGCAGCGTCATCGAGCGGTTGCCACGCGAAGGGGAGGCGTTGACCGGAGCGTGTCGTGCCATCAGGCGCACGAAACTCGACGCGATAGTCGAGCCCACGCACGAAGGCGATGGTGCCGTCGTCGAGCACGGCCCAGTCGTCCACGAGCGGAAGCGGATTGGGGACGGTATTGAAGCTGTAGTACCCCTCGGGTTCGAGGCGCACGGAGTAGACGACCTTTGCGAGCCGTACGACGCCGAGGGTGTCCGCCTGTCGCGTGTCGAGGTGCGTTCCCACGACGAACGCCGTGTCGGGGGGCTGTGGAACCGCCGGCATGCCCGGCACGGAGGATGGTGGGGGCGGCGCCGCACGTGCACTCAGCCGATGGACGAGCCGTCCACGAGCGTCGATGGCGGCCGTTCCCGCGGTCGGCGAGCGAAGGGCGCTCACGGTTTCGCTGCGCGGCACCGCGCGTACGCGCGTGACGCGCCCTTGTCCGTCGATCTGCAGCATCGCAAGCGTGCTGGGGTCGACGAACATCGACGAGTCGAGGCGATGCGTCACCAGGGTGCCTGGTTGCACACCGTAGAAGTTGTCGCGCTCCGACAACGAATCGAGCACGACGTACACCTCGCCAAGCAACGTATCGAGCAGCATGAGTCGACGCGCGACGACGTCGTTCACCAGCACGCGGCCATCCGGAAGACCGCGCACCTGACCGATGGTGCCAAAGGTGGATGCGCTCACGGCCTGCGCCGTGGCGATGCGGCGCACGGCGGGGCCGGGC
The DNA here is from genome assembly GCA_025453875.1 of Gemmatimonadaceae bacterium. Classification (GTDB taxonomy): domain Bacteria; phylum Gemmatimonadota; class Gemmatimonadetes; order Gemmatimonadales; family Gemmatimonadaceae; genus JAABRT01. Next base: position 7,640 of record JALOPN010000163.1, read on the forward strand.
AACGTGGGGAGCGTGTCGGACGCGACCGCGGCCGACGGTACCGGTGGTGCGGCGATCGGGCGTTCCTGCGCCGCGAGCGCGTGGGTCGCGCCGAACAGGGCGACGCACCGCGTGGCGTGGGTGAACGCGCGACGGATCGCGACGCAGTGTGCAGAGATCGACATGACGGCTCCCATCAGAAGGACACCACTTCGAAGAAGCCGGCGCTCTCGAAGCCGAACGACGCGCCGCTGAACCCGCTCGTGGCCGGCACGTACAGGCCATTGCCATTCCGGATGAGGCGCAGGAACCGCGGGTCGAGGAAGTTGTTCACCTGCGGCGGCAGCTTCCGGCGCTGCGCCGGCGTGAGCAGCGCCGTCACTTCCGCGACACTTCGAATGAGTAACTCCACCTGTGCGCGACGGGCCACGAGAAAGTCACCGTAGGCCACATCACGGTTGAAGTTCACAGGCAGCGCCGACAGGCGACGCGCCACCGGCAGCCAGATGGAGTCGGCGCGGTACGCGTAGCGTCGATTGAGCACGGCAATGCTGTCGGCCTGTCGCGCGTCAAGCCGCAACGAATCCTGCTGGCGCAGGATGGTCGTCATGGGGTTGTTGATCCCCTGCACGATCATGGTGCGCAGCTCCCGCTCCGATGGACGAATCGTGCCGCGCGTTCGGCCCTGCGATAACATCTCGCCGAGCATCTGCGACTCGAGCGTGGGACCGAGGTCGATGCGCATCGACACAGTCATGGTGACGGGTGAACGCAGCGTGAGAAACTGCGGGCGAGTCTGTCCGAATCGCTGGTTCACCTCGTAACGGAAGCGCTGCGTGCCCGGATCGAACCCGCGTACGTACAGCAGCGCCTGATCCGGGAACGGATTCTGCCCCCAGCCACGCAGGTTGTTGGCGCCATTGAACAGCAGGTCCGCCGCGCCGAGCGGGTTGTCGATGGACAGGTTCACCGACGCGCGCTGCGGCATGCGGAAGCGAGCACGATCGAGCGTGAGATTGAGCGTGGCGGTCGAGGCCCACGGTGCACGGCAGCTGTTGCGCTCGGCGACGCGACCCATCTGCCGTTCGAGGCAGCGACGCGTGGCGCCCGGCAGGGTGGCGTACAGTTGCTGCAGCTCGCCGCGCAACGTCGCGTCCGATTCCGTGTTCGGGTCGTGAATGAACGCCCGGTCATTGGTGTAGCCATCGCCGTTGAGGTCGTTGGCCACGATGGGCGTGAACGCGGCGCCCGAGCGGAACTGTCCGTTCCAGTTGACCGTCACGTAGTCGAAGAAGTTGTAGCGCAGGTTGTAGCTGAACTGGTGCGGGCCGATGCTGGCCACGGCCCACTCGCGCGCGAGCGGATTGCCCGGTGTGCTCTGGAATCCGGCGACCTGCTCGCGCACGTATGTGTAGGTGTAGCCACCGCTCCAGCCGAAGCGCTGGAAGCCGCGCGCGATGGGCGACAGTCGCAGGCTCAGCTGTGCCGTGGTGGAGCGCAGGTCGGAGCGGTACTCCGTGACGCGATTGAACGCGCTCGTCACGCGAGCGTCGGCGGCGGCGATGGCGCCGGTGAGCGGGTCGATGCTCGAGGGCTGCACAAACACCGGGCGATTCGCTTCGCTGGCGAGCGCGAACTGCGGATCAGACTGGAAGTTGAGATCGACCGGTTGCGCCTGATGCAGATTGAGCGCGAACGTACCTTCCACGTTGAGCGAGGCCCGCGCATCGAGGACGGGACCTTGCCACGAGAGATTCGCGCGCGCGGCCTGCTGCGGCTGAAACCCGCGCGCGAAGAGCACGACGTTGGGCGCGGCGTTCGAGAAGACGCTGCCGCCGCGGCCGTCAGCACACGTGGACGGGATGAGGCCGAGGTCTCGTTCGTACGCCGTCCAGTCGGGCAGGGGAGCGGCGTCGCCGGTGCAGACGAGCTGTTGCACACCCGTTGGGAGGCCGGTGTTGTCGAGCGCGCTGCCCACCTGACCGCCGGCGCCACCATTGGCGAACAGTCCGATGCCGCCGCGCACGACGGCGCGTGGAACGCGTGCGGCACCGGCAAACGCACCGATCTCCTGCGCCGAGCCGAGCGTGTACGAGAAGCCGAGTCGCGGACTCACGACAATCGGTGTCGGGAGGCGATCGTTGCGTCGGTCGAAGGCCTGGTCGATGGCGGCGTTGAAGGCCGGTGCCGTGGGGAAGCGCGTCGTTTCCACACGCACGCCGTATTGCAGTTGCAGGTCGGCCGAACGTCGCCAGGTGTCGCCGAGCGAGAGGGCGACCGCGAGCTGACGCAGATCGCGTTCGAGTGCGGTGAGCTGTCGTGTGAACGATGCCGCGCGTCCCGCCTCGAAGTCGGCCAGCGAGTTGAAGGCGAAGGTCCCCCGCAGATTGTTCGCGATGGTCTGGCGCGTGTCGCTGAAGCGCACTTCGCTGCTCAGCTTGATGCGATGCTTGTTGGCTTCGTCGAACCAGCTCAAGGTGTGCTGCAGCTGTGTGCCCACGGTGCGCACATCGTTGAAGAGCGACTGGTTGCCACCGAAGCCCAGCGTCTGCACGCCGGTCGTTCCGTTGGGCAGCGCCGAGTTCACGCGCACGCGACCGAGTGGCAGGTCCACGTACGGATCACCGTAGTTGCGCGACGCGTTGACGGCGAGTGAGGCCTCGCTGAGCCAGAGACCGAAGTAGCGGTTGTGGCGCAGCTGGGCGCCGCCCCCCCAGTTGATGCGGTCACCACTCGTCGCGGCCAGCTGCGTGGCGCCCACGCCGACCGGCCGCTGCCGTCCCATGTTCACGTTGAACGTGATGCCGTAGGCGTCACCGTTGACTGCGTTGGGCGGCTGGATGTCGAGACTGGTGAACAGGCTGAAACTGTCGTTGAAGAGCGACGTGCGATCGGCCGCGATGAGTCGCGGGATGGCCCGCGCATCGAGTGCTTCGAAGAAGCGCGTCACCGAATCGGGCGACAGGCCGGCCGTGAGCAGACCGAGCGACCCCGTGCTGAGCAGCGTGCGGTTGGGGCGCGCGTTGCGGTCCACCTGAAACGAGGCGTTGTAGAACGCCTTGTTCTCCACCAGCGCCCCCGACGCGCGGCCACC
>JALOPN010000016.1 GCA_025453875.1 Gemmatimonadaceae bacterium
GGCGAGCGCCTGCTGCGCGACGCGCGCGGCATCCCAGGCGTCGGCCACATCGCGCGTCACCGCGCGTTCGGCTTCGCGCTGTCGCAGCGCGGCCTTGCGTTGTTCGAGCGTCGCCTGTTCTCGGCGCGCGGCATCCTGTCCGCCGTTGAAGAGGTTCCACTGCAGCACGAGCGAGGCGAGCGCGACGTTGCCACTGCCATCGAAGCGATAGCGATCACCCTGAATGCCCCATTCGCCGGCGAGCACGACCGTGGGAAAGAACGAGGCGCTCGCGAGTTGCCTCTGTCGCGCGGCGGCGTCGAGGCCGAGCGCCGCCTGTCGCAGTTCTTCGCGTCGCCGGAGTGCGTCGCCGAGGGCGGCGACGCGCTCGGCGGGGAGCGGCGCGATCAGTGTGCTGTCGTCGAGCACAGGGACAGGCGTGTCCTCGTCGCGATCGAGCAGCAGGTTGAGCGTGCGTCGCGCGGCATCGCGGCGGCGTTCGGCGTCGGCGCGTTGCTGGGCCGCCTCGTCGCGATCGGCACGGGCGCGATAGATCGCGTCGACCGTGCCCTGCCCCGCGGCGGCGAGTCGCTCGGCTACGCGCACGTTCTCGTCGAGCACGAGGAGCGTGGCGTCCCACACGTCCACGGCGCGCGCGCTGCCGGCGAGGCCGAGCCAGGCGAGTTGCACATCGGCCCCTGCAGCGTGCGCGCGAGTCGCCACTGCGCGATGGCCGCCGGACTGACGAGCAGCTGGGTGGCCTTGACGCGCGTGTCCTGCCGAAACGGAAGCGTGGCCGCCACGTCGGTTGGGAAGGCGTCCTGTCCGAGCAGCTGATTGAGCGCCGCGTAGGCCGGATTGATGAAGTCGCCGATGTTGACGACGCCGGAGAACTCGGAGTAGCGGGCGTCGATGCCGAGCGATGGGAGGAGGACGCCGCGGGCTTGTCGGGTGGCGGCGGCGCCCTGCTGGGCAGCGACGTCGCGTTGCGCGAGGGCGAGGTTGCGGGTGAGCGCCTCTGTGACGAGTGCATCGAGGAGCGCCGCCGCGGTGGCTGGGACGGGCGGCGCGGGGGGCCGGGACTGCGCGAGGAGCGGCATCGCGGTGAGGACACCGAGCAGGGCCGGCAGCATCGCCTGGCATCGACTGAACATCGGTTTGTGCTGTAACATTGTTAGGTCAACAGGCGCGAAACGAGGACGAGTGGCAACGGCTGCAATCAGGTGAGCGGGATCAGGCGGGTTCGGCGCGTCGCGTGCCGCGGAGCAGCACATCGACGGCGAGGCGGGCGGTCGCGCGCGGCTCGGCCCACGCGATCCAGTCATCGTGTTCCTTGACGATGTGCAGCGCGACGATGCCGTGCAGACCGCCCCAGAGGATTTGCGCCAGCTGGTCGGGATCCTGGAACTCCGTGCGGAAGAGGCCTCGCTTGAGGGCTTCTTCGACGCTCGCGCGCAGGAAGGCGTAGGCGTCCTGCTCGGGGTTGTTCTTTTCGACGTACTTCATGCCATCGCCGTGTACATGGCTTGATGGTGTCATGAAGAGAAACTGATACTGGCTCTTGTTATCGAGTGCAAAATCGACGTAGGCGATGCCGATTCGGCGGATGCGCTCGATCGGATCTTCGATGCGGCCGATCCGCTGGAACGCGCCGGCGAGCGCCAGGAAGTCGTTCGTGCACAGTTCCGCGAGCAGGGCGTCCTTGTCGCGGAAGTGGTGATAGATGGCGGTGGGGGTGTACTCGATGCGCGCGGCGATGGCGCGCATGGTGGTGGCCGCGACGCCGTTGGCCACGAAGAGTTCGCGCGCGGCCTCGAGGATGCGCGCCCGCGTCTCCTCGCGCTGGCGCTCGCGGCGCAGCAGGGAGGGCGTGGGCATCGGGGTATCGAGCGGCGCGGTCATAGGGTTTACTTTACGGTGTTAGGTGAACGCCGTCAAGCCCCCGCCGCCGATCAGGACTGCGCCCGGAACATGAAGTAGAGCGCCCCCATCACGCACAGGGCCGCCCAGAGATAATCGAGCTTCACCGGCTGCTTCATGTACAGCACCGCGAACGGCACGAACACCGCGAGCGCGATCGCCTCCTGCAGCATCTTGAGCTGCGGCAGGGTCATCACGGTGTAGCCCACCCGGTTCGCTGGCACCTGGATGAGGTACTCGAAGAGCGCCACACCCCAGCTCACCAGGGCGGCCACCCACCACGGACGGCCGGACAGATCCTTCAGGTGGGCGTACCAGGCGAACGTCATGAACACGTTCGAGAGCGTCAACAACAGCGTCGTGCGCACGATGGGCGACATGGCAAGCTCGGCGAGTAAGGGGGAACGTCGTTCACGGCCTTGGGGTTGCACCAGACTAGTCGCGATGCGCGCTGACGGCGATGTCGGCGCCGCCCGCGCGCCTCTACAGTCGAGTCCGCTTTAACGTTGTGCGCGCTGCTGCGTACATCGGGGACTCACGCGGCCGCGCGCGCCGCCGCCTTCTTTTGCACGGTTGGCAGATGTCTGGTGATGTATCCCACGGCGAGGCGCGTGTACGCGTCTCGCGTCGAATGTTTCTTGGGTCCGCAGCCGTTGGCGCTGCGAGTGGACTCGTCGGCTCCCTGACCGGGCCATCGACGCTCGCGGCCGCCGTCGCGCCATCGCCGATCGGCGGCGACCCGATCCCAGGGCAGCCGACGCTGCTCGAAGTCACCTTCTCCGAACTCGCCGAAGGGATGGAGACGGGGCGCTGGAATGCGCGCACGCTCGTCGAGGAGTATCTCGACGCGATCGATCGCTTCGATCGTCGTGGTCCGGCGCTCAACGCGATTCTCGAAGTCAATCCCGACGCGCTCGATATCGCCGATGCGCTCGATGTCGAGCGCCAGACGAAGGGCGCTCGCGGCCCGCTCCACGGCATCCCGATTCTGCTCAAGGACAACATCGGCACCGCCGACCGCCTGCACACGAGTGCCGGGTCGCTCGCACTCGCCGAGTCCTTCGCGCCGCGCGATGCGCACGTCGTCGAGCGCCTGCGCGCCGCCGGCGCGATCGTGCTCGGCAAGGCGAACATGAGCGAGTGGTCGAACGCGCGCGGGCGTGGCTCGATTGGCGGATGGAGCGGGCGCGGGCGACTGACGCGCAATCCGTACGCACTCGATCGCAGTGCGGGCGGCTCGAGTTCCGGCACCGCCGCCGCGGTGGCCGCCAACCTGGCCGCGGGCGCCGTCGGCACCGAAACGCTTGGCTCCATCATGACACCGGCCGCGCTCTGCGGACTCGTGGGCGTGAAGCCGACCGTCGGCCTCGTGGGTCGCAGCGGCATCATCCCGGTGTCGTACACCCAGGATACGCCGGGTCCGATGTGCCGCACTGTACGCGACGCGGCGATGCTGCTCTCGGTGATGGCGGGCCCCGATCCGCGCGACAAGGCCACCACCGAAGGCAGCATTCGACGCGTCGCCGACTACACCACGTTCCTCGATCCAAACGGCCTGCGCGGAGCGCGCATCGGCATCGCGCGCAATCTGTTCGGCAGCAGCCTGCTCGCCGATCGCGTCATCGAACGGGCGCTCGACGAGATGCGCGACGCGGGTGCCATCCTCATCGATAACGCCAACGTCGACAACGCCGAGGTGCTCTGGTCGGTCGACGCCGAGGTGCTGTCGTTCGAGCTCAAGGCCTCGCTCAACGAGTACCTCGCCTCGCTTGGCGGCTCCTCACCCGTGAAGTCGCTGCGTGATCTCATCGCGTTCAACGAACGTAACAGCGATCGCGAACTGCTCTGGTTCGGTCAGGAGACGTTCCAGTACGCCGAGAGCAAGGGCGATCTGTCGTCGCCTGCGTACATCGAAGCGCTCGGCACCGTGCGACAGCTCGCGCGCAAGAACGGCATCGATGCCGCGCTCGCTCGGCATCAGGTGGACGCGATCGTGGCCCCGACGACATCACCCGCGTGGCTGATCGATCTGCTGCTCGGAGACAACGCCGCGATCGGTCCGTCACTCGTTTCGGCCGCGGCGGGGTATCCGAGCATCACGGTGCCCGCCGGCGACGTGCAGGGGCTTCCGGTTGGCATGATCTTCATTGGCACCGCCTGGAGCGAGCCCACGCTCTTCAAGTACGCGTACGGATTCGAGCAGACGGTGCGGGCACGACGCGCGCCCACCTTCCTGCCATCAGTGCCGCTACGACCCTGACGAGCGGCGACGCTCAGCGCTTGACCGCGCGCCACGCCTCGAGCACGGCGCGCTCGCGTTCGGGTGCCAGGCCGGCGCGCAACGTGGCCTGCTGCGCGGGAGGCCGCGTGTGATACCACGCGAGCGTATCGCGCGCAGTGTCGGCGAGCGGACGGAAGGTGAGCCCCGCCGCGTACGCCTTGCTGCAGTCGATGCGCATGAATCCGGTGGAGTCGCCCACGGGTGGTACCCACACCGGCATGTCGCTCCACGGGCGTACTTGCTGCTGCGCGAGGAACTCGGCGGGCACCCACGTGAAGCGCGCGCCCGTCGTGGTCACCGCCTTGATGCCGTGCAGCATCTCACTGATCGTCGTGGGCTGATTCGGACCGGTCGCATTGAACGTGCCGAAGACGCGCTGCTCGGCGAGGCGAACCACCCACTCCCCCAGGTCGCGCACATCGACGTATTGCGTGGGATCGTCAGGCGTGCCGGGCGCCAGCACATCGCCGCCCTTCTCGATGCGCACAGGCCAGTACGAGAAACGATCGGACAGATCGCCTGGCCCCACGATGAGACCGGGGCGTACGATGGTGACGTTCGCACCAAATCGCTCACGCGCGAGCATCTCGCAGCGCACCTTGAGCGGGCCATACTGCGTCTCGGCCGTCTGTCCCATGCGTTCGGCGAGCGGATCGCCGGCGGCGTGCAGCGGTCCGTTTTCGTCGATCCCGGGCTGCGAGTAGTCGCGAAACACCGAGATGGTGGAGATGAAGAGGTAGTGATTCGTCTTCTTCGCGAGCGCATCGGCCGCACCGTTCACCCAGCGCGGCAGCGTGGTGGGCACGTCGACAACCACATCCCATGTCCGCGCGCCACCGAGCGACGCGTAACCATCCTTCGCGTCGCGATCCCCCTGCAGCTTCTCGACGTTCGGGAACAGTCCGGGATTGCTCTGCCCGCGGTTGAAGAGCGTCACCGTGTGGCCACGCGCCATGGCGTACTCGACCAGTGCCGGGCCCAGAAAGCGAGTGCCACCAAGCACGAGCAGCTTGAGCGGCGCCGGTGCACGCGACACGGGCGTCGGCCCGGTCAGACGCGAAAGCGCACGCAGCGCGCCAGGCGACGTGCCGAGGCCAAGGCCAGCCGCGCCTCCCACGAGCGCGCTTGAACGAAGAAACGAGCGACGGTTCAGCGACACGGCAGTCTCGATTGGAGTGAATCCGGACGAAGCAGGCACATCATGTACGACGTCTTCCCTGATGCACCAGACTGTCGGGACGCGACGCACTCAGGGGAGGACAACTCGCCAGGGAACGCTGAGTTCGAGGCGCTCCCACGCGAAGCGCAGCACGCCGCTCGCCGCTTCGGGTGGCTGTCCCGCCGCTACCGCATCGGGCACAAGCCAGATGGTGAAGCTGTCGAGTGATTCGGCGAGTGTGCGGCTGCGCAGCGGGACACGCGCCAGATCCTGGGCCGCGTTGTAGTCGGTGCCCCACTGCCCCGTCTGCCGATTCACGATGAGCTCCCACCCCGCCGCCGCGGGACGCGCAAACAGCGTGTACTGTCCGCGCGGCACACGCACGCTACCGAGCTCAAGATCGACATCGGTGGTGAGGTGCGTCGCGAGATTCGCGCCGAAGCGCCACACGCTGTCCATGGGGACCAGCGACGACCCCATCACGACGCGACCGCGTGCGTGTGGCTGCCCGTACTCGATACGAATGACGGCGGGTCCGGCGATTGCGGTCGCCGCCGGAAACCACCGTCCACCAATGACGCGGCCATTCAGTCGCACTTCCGTGCTCGCCATCGAGCTGGCGGCGGCACTCGGCACCGGCGGCCGCGGCGGTGTGCCGCTTTGTGCGTGGGCCGTACCAAGCGCGGGCACCAGCAGCAGCGGTGCGAACGCAAACATCGAACGCATGGTGCAACGAATCATCGGACACAACTCCGTGCGATGGACAGCCATCAGGGGGAGCGACGGCCATCGAGTTGATGAATGGTCTTCGTGGAGGCGGGACGTGTGCGCTGCAGCCGCGCCGCCACCTGTTCCGCGCGCTCCAGCACACGCAGCACGTTGTTGCCGGCGAGGCCGCGCAGTTCGTCGTCCGTCCAGCCACGACGCACGAGCTCGGCGAGCAGCTCCGGGTTGATGTGATCGAGGTGATCGGCAACATCGGTGAGCTGGGCACGCGGCATCGGATTCGCGCGGCGGAACTCGGCGGCAGCGCGGAACTGCGCGTCCGCATCACGACCGGCGGCGTTCGTCGCCGCGGTGAGCTTCGCGCTCCAGTCAGCCACCCGCTGCGACGAGAACCCGGGCACGAACGTGACCATCACCACGCCACCGTTGACGGACATGCGACGCAGAATGCTGTCGGGCACATTGCGCGGTACATCCGTGAGCGCGCGCGCGTTGGAATGCGAGAAGATGACGGGCGCCTCGGTCACATTGAGCGCATCACTCATGGTGCCGGGCGACGTGTGCGAGAGGTCGACGAGCATGCCCAGCCGATTCATCTCGCGCACGACTTCCTCGCCGAACGCGGTGAGTCCACCGTGCGTGGCCGCGTCGGTGCCCGCGTCGGCCCACGCGATCGTCGCGCTGTGCGTCAGCGTCATGTACCGCACACCGAGATCGTAGAACGCGCGCAGCGCGCCAAGCGAGTTCTCGATGGCGTGACCACCTTCCATGCCGAGCAGCGAACCGACTCGACCGTCACGATGCGCCTCGCGTAGCGCCTGCGCGGTGAGTGCCCAGCGGAATGCGTCGGGGTAGCGCGCGATGGTGCGTCGCGCGATGTCGATCTGCTCGAGCTGCACACGCGCGGCGCCCGAGTCCTGCGCAGTCGCCGGAATGTACACGGACCAGAACTGCCCACCGATGCCGCCGGTGCGCAGACGTGCGAGATCGGTGTGCCCTGGCGTTGGCTTGGTGAGATCGTACGCGTCGACATCGAGTGGCGCGTTCGCGTACTGACGCATCGCCCATGGCAGATCGTTGTGGCCATCCACCAGGGGCACCTCACGCAGCAGGCGACGCACGTGCGCAAGGCGCGTTGGCAGGTCGGCCTGCTGCAGCGGCTGCTGCGCGCCGAGCGTGGACGCGAGCAGCGTCATGCCGAGTGCGGCACCCCGCACGCGATTCAGCATCCGATGCGCTCCAGATAGTGCGGCAGCATCTTGCGCCACCACGGCCAATCGTGATTCACGTCGTGGCCCCACAGATCGAACGTGTGCGGGATGCCCTTGCGATCGAGCAGCTCGTGGAACGTGCGCGACGCCTGCGGCGCCTCGTAGGCGCCCTGCCCGCTCACCAGTACGATGCGACTGTGGTGGCGCAGCGTGTTGAGCGGCGATCCTTCGAGGTTGGCCACGAACCACATCGGGTTGTTGAAATAGGCGTCTTCGTTGCTCAGGCCGTGGAAGTAGCTCGGCGCGAGGTCGTAGAAGCCGCTCATGCCGATGAGGCCGCCGAAGAGGTCCGGGCGACGGAACAGTGCGGTCGCGGCGTAGAAGCAGCCGAAGCTGGCCCCTGTGGTAATCGCGCGCGCGCCGGGGTCACCCACGGCGTGCCGGATGAACGGCGCCACTTCGTCTTCGACGTAGCGCGAGTAGAGCGCCTGTCGGCGCGCCGATTCGACGGGCGGCAGCTTGCGATCCATCCACGCCAGCCGGTTGATGCTGTCGATGGAGAAGACCTGAATGCGGCCGGCCGCGAGCAGCGGCTCGATGGCTTTCACGAGCCAGAAGCGCTCGTTCTCGAGGTAATCGGCCGCGGCGGTTGGGAAGAGCAGCACGGGCTGTCCACCCCATCCGTAGTGCACGATGGGCATGTCGAGGCCGAGGGCGGGGCTGCGCCAGCCACCGAGGCGGCGCGGGATGCGAGGATCGACGTACTGTGGCATCGGGGAAAACTGCGCCTCCTCGCACCTGGGGGCAACGCGGCGGTCGAGATTGTCTCGTGGCGCGCCTGCGACCCGATCGTTGCGGCGCGTCGGTACGCTCGCGACGCGGCAGCGGCAGACTTGTGTGCAACCCATCGGCTGGCCCCCGCTGCTTCGAGGTGCTGCGCATGGCTGTCTTCACGCGGTACGAACCATCTGCCGGCCGAATGGCGCTGTCGGATGGCGAGGTGTTCCCTCACTTTCCCGACGCGATCCCACCCGGTGTGCTGGAAGCCGGACGCTATCGGATGCGCTTCGCCTGGCAGCGCTCCGACCTGCGCGCGGTCCAGGCGCTCCGCTATCAGGTGTTCACCGAAGAGCTCGGCGAGGGACGACCCGACACCACCGGCGCGCGCCTCGATGTCGACGAGCGCGACCACACCTTTCACCATTTGCTCATCGAGACGCTCGAGGGCGAGGTCGTGGGCACGTACCGCCTGCAAACGGCCGTCATGGCCGCCACCGGACGCGGGTTCTACGGGGGCACGCTTTTCGAGTTGACCACGCTGCCCACGGCCGTATTGGCGGACGCCGTCGAGATCGGCCGCGCGTGCGTGGCGCCCGCCCATCGGTCCGGTCGCGTGTTGCGGCTGTTGTGGCGCGGACTCGCGCGATATCTGCAGTGGAACTCGAAGCGCTTTCTCTTCGGCTGCTGTTCGATCGCGGGCACGACGACAACGATCGCGCGCGACGCGTGGGGCGCCCTGCTGCGGCGTGGTGCACTGCATCCCGACATTCTCGTACGACCGCGCCCGGACACGCGCGCGCTCAGCGACGACGGACGGTTCATTCCGTCGAGCAGTACGGCTGGCTCATTACCGGCGCTCTTCGAAGGCTACCTCTCCCTCGGCGCGCACGTGTGCGGTCCGCCAGCGGTTGACCGCGCCTTCGGCACGACCGACTTCGTGGTGCTGCTTGACGTGGACGCGCTCGACCCGCGCACGTACGCGTCCTTCTTCGGTCCGGCGTGACGCGGATTCGCGCCTCCGCCCGACTGCTGCACGTCATCCTGCTGTTGGCCGGCGGTGTGCTCGGGCTGGTGCTGGTGCAGTGCTGGCCACAACGCGTCGTGAGACGACGCTGGACAGCGTACGGGACGCGGACGCTCGCCCGCGCGATGCTGTCGGCGCTGCACGTCGAGCCGTTGGTCGTCGGCCCCCGCCCATCGACGGCGGCGCTGTACGTGGCCAACCACCTCAGCTGGATCGAGGTGCTCGCGCTGCTCACGATCCTGCCCGACACGCGACTCGTGAGCAAACGGGATCTCGAGTCGTGGCCGCTGCTCGGACCACTTGCCCGCGCGTCGGGCGTCGTGTTCATCGATCGGACGCGTCGCACCGATGTACGTCGCGTGATTTCGGCGATGACCGAGGCCCTGCGCGACGGCCACTCCGTCCTCGTTTTCCCCGAGGGGACGACGAGCGACGGGGAGACGGTGCTGCCCTTTCACTCGGCGCTCTTCGAGACAGCAATACGCGTCGGTGCACCGGTGGTGCCGATCGGTGTGCGGCTCTGCGTTGTGGGTGCCACGAGGGCAACGGCTCGAACGCTCTGCTGGACCGGGGACACCACTCTGCTCTCGCACGTGCCCGCGGTGGCCAGGGTGCGGCGCAGCAGCTGTGTCCTGCGCCTCGATGAAGCGCTACGGCCAATCCCAGTCGACGTGCACTGCCGACGCGCTCGCTCACGCGCACGCAAGGCCATCGCGAGAGCAGCGCGCGCACGCATCGAACGAAACACCCAGCGGACCGAGCCCACGGACGTTTCGCGAGTGCCGATAGCCGCCTGGCCTGCAACGACAACGCGCGCGACCGCCGAAGCGATCGCGCGCGTTGCGTCCGTCAGGTTGCTTCGCCTCTGAGCTCAGGGCGCACTGCCGAACCACGTGCTCGGGGAGAACCGCGCCGGATCGATCTCGAAGAACTGACCGCGCGCCCAGTGGCCGGTCGTGGGGAAGTACGGCGGCGGGAAGCGCAACGCGCACTTGTTGAACGTGATGTCCGAGTTGTAGCCGTGCAGGAAGCCACCGCTGATCGTGCCACCCTGACCGGCGCGGTCCTGGATGCGGCCACCCACCTGGCGGATCACGCCGCGGTTCACGAACTCCGACGCCGCCGCGCCGGCCCACGGATTGGGACGTTCCGCACCGATCGAGCCGAGGGCGAGGATGACCGCGTGCACCGCCATGTCGGGGCGCGCGGCGGCCGGGTCGAAGTCCTTGCGCGGCGTCAGCCACGCACCACCGCCGTTCGAGTTGTCCCGACGACGCTGCGGCGATTGCAGCATGTTGTCGGCCCACAGCACGTGCTGGCCGCTCAAAAGCCCGACGATGTCATCCTCGGGACGGCACATGCCGTTGGTGGTGCTGGGATCGACCGCCTGCCGGAGCTCGTGCAACACCACCATGTTGTCGCGGCTCACGAGCGTGAGACGACCACGCGCCGTGCCGCTGACGCCCACACGACCCTCCACGAAGATCACGCCGCGGAAGTTCGGGTTGTACGCCGGCGACAGCGGCCACAGGAAGGCACCGTCGGGACGCGCGGCGACGGCCGGCGGCACCGTACCCGCGGTGCGCGGCAGCCAGTTGCCGGCCGGCTGATTCGCCACGAACAGTCCGTTCGCGGTCAGCCGTGGATCACCGCCAAGGAAGCAGCGCGCGTTCACGTGGTCGAAGGCGTCCTGCTTCGGACGCATGCGGGTGCGGTAGTTCGCACCGGCAATGACGTTGATCTGGGCGAACGTCGTGGGCACCGCCGTGCGGCCGCTCACCAGCGTCGTGACGCCGCAGTTGGGCGAATACAGCACGCTGTCGCGGCTTGCCCCGCCCGCGTTGTCGTGCACGAGGGCACCAGGAGGAGGCGCCGGCACACGCGCCATCGCCCACCCATTGCCGTTCGGCATGGCCGGCGTCATCTGATACACGCGGAAGAACCCTTCGTCGGGGTCGGTCGTGTCGCCATCGCCGTTGACATCGACCGCCACAAACTCGAGGCGCATCGTCACCGTGGCCGTGTCACCGGTGGTGAAGCTCGGCGTGAAGACATACCCCGCGCGGTTCGCGATGGCCTTGAGCGAATTCAGTTCTGCGGTGCTCGGCAACTCGATGCGCGCCACGCCTTCACGCGGCGGTGGCTTGAGGAACCAGCCCTTGCCCTTGTTGGCAATCCCCTTGGCCGTCGTGACCTCGTCGCGGAAGATCGCCTGCGGGTACGTACCGTCGAAGATGTAGAGCGAGTCGTTCGAGTGCAGCGGGCCCTGCGCCGTCCAGCCGTTGGCGAACCAGAGAATGCTGCCGTTGCCGTTCAGGCCGATGTCGGTGAAGTATGCGTAGCGCGCGAACGACTGCTGGTACATGAGCGCGCGACGTACGGCCGCGTTGCCATTGGCATCGACACTGCGCGAAATGACTTCGGCCTGCACGCCGTACTCGCCGCCTTCCGTGAGCGAGTCGGCGTTGCCGATGCGCGCGGCCCACGTGGTGCGCGTGATGGCCGTGCCGCCGGTCGAGATCATCACGCCGTCCTCGATGGTGGCAAAGCCCGTCGCCGGCACCGTGTCGAGGCGTGCGTTGAGCCGCGCACGCGCCACTTCCAGACCGGACAGCGCCGCGTCATCCACCGACATGGCGCGCTCGGACGCGCCCTGGATCATGTGGTTCGACATGGCCATCGTGCCGAGGGCCAGTGCGATCGTGGTGGCCACGACCGACACCAGAATGACCGACAGCAACGCGAAGCCGCGACGTGGACGCGAGGACGCGCGCCGACGTGACCGCAAGGAACGATGCATCATGGTACCACCGCCGTGGTGACGCCCGAAAGCGTGGAGAGATTCGGGGTGCAATCCTGCACCGCTAGTACATACTGGTACTGCAAACCGCTGCCCGCCGTGACGCCGCCATCACGGTAGCTGTAGGTGAGCGTCGCACCGGCCGCACCAACCGTGGCGAGCGGCGATCCCCAGCTGGTCGCGCCGAAGGGGCGACGCCAGAGGACATAGCGCAGCGTATCGTCTTCACCGCCGCCGTCATCGACGGCCTTGGGCCAGCTCAGCATGACCGCCGCACTGTCCGCGTTCCACACCGCCGATGGAGCGCTGGGCGGCAGCGGCGGACGGCCGCAGGCGCGCACTGCACGGTCGGCGCCAACGTTCGGCACGGCCACCGTGTAGCGCACTTCCTCACGCGCTCCACTGGAACGCTTCGACGCCTTGTAGCTCACCTCCACCGCGCGGATCTGATCGATGCGCGTGGTGGTCGACGTGCCGGTATCCGGCGCAGCGCCACGAATCGCCACCGTCTTCGCCAGCGGCAACCACGTGTTCGGGACCAGCTCCAACCCGTCGGCCGTCGGATTGTAGCGCGCCGGATCGTACCAGAAGCGGAAGAACGGCTTGCCTCCCGAGCGCGTCAGACCGGACGCGACGATCTCGGCGGGCTGGGCATTCACCTGCCGCACCAGCATGTAGTCGTCCGCCTCGCTCGTCGTGGTGTCGGGTGTGAAGAAGAAGATGATCGTCTCGGCTTCGCCGATCGTCCCCATCGCGCTGCTGTAGTCGGCCAGCGGATACGAGAACGACGACCCCGGGATCATGATGGGCGAGGCCATCGTGAGCGCGCTTGCCTCGGCGTCGGTCGCGTACGGATCGACGTAGATCGCGCCGGTGAACAGGCCGCTGTCCACGAGATTCGTGAGCAGATCGGCGTTGAACGCGAACACGCTATCGGAGGCGTACACGATGAGCGGCTGTGCGTCGACGACGTTCGTGCCGGCCGCACGCAGCTCCTGTCGGAGAATGTCGTGGCCGAATCGCGCGTTCTGCACCTGGTCGGTCCGCGCCGCCATCGTGCGATAGCTGCGCGTCTGTGACAGGAGGAAGCTGAACGCCGACGACATCACGACGCCGAAGATCATCATGGTGACCAGCAGCTCGACGAGCGTGGTACCGGAGCGGCGGCGACGCCGCGTGGGGGCGAGCGTGGGCTGGATCATGGCGCGGCAATGGTGATGCGGCGGATCACGGGCTGGGTCAGGCCGCTCTTGGCCGCTCCTGTGACCGTGACGGTGACCGTGGTCACGCGCACGCCGTTGGTGGAGTCCGGCTGTACCGACGTCACGGGGGTCAACCCGTCCGCCGGCAGATTGTAGGTCGAACCCGCGAGTTCACTCAACGTGGGGTAGTTGCTCCACGCGCGAGCGAGCGCGATCTGCTGATCGGCCATCGCCTGCGCGCGAGCGCGAGCGCCCGCATCGGAGACCCCGCGGGCCGCCTTCGAGCTCGTCATGGCCATGCCGAGCACGACGACCACGAGCAGTGACAGGGCGACCATCACTTCAATGAGCGAGAAGCCGCGGCGCGAACGCGCCGCACGCGTCGAACGGTGTTGCGTTGTCATGATCCGCGCCTCCATTCCGTGCCGGTCCACGCGTACCACACCGGGCGTCCGGTGGCGCGCGTGATGCGCACCGCGCGCGCCTCCACCGGCTGGGCGCCGGCGAGTGAACGGGCGGACGTGAGATAGATCGTGTGCGTGGCGTTCGCGGCGCCGTTGCGCTGCAACACCACCGTCACGCCGCTCGAGTAGTCGAGATCCTGACTGTCGTCGAGCGGTGGCACGCCCGGTGGGGGCTGAAAGCGCACCGCATCGGGCAGCATGAGCGGCCGGCTGTGCTCGCCACCGTCGATGGCGCCGTTGCCGTTGTCATCCCACACGATGTTCACCTTGTGCTCGGCGCCATTGACGCGCACGATCACATTGCGCCCTCTCGCGACCGCATCGCGCTGCGCCGAAAGCAGCGACAGCTGCAGCGACCGCGCTGCGGTATCGACCGCCGAGTTGTCGATGCGCACCTTGGGCAGGATGAGCACCGACATCAGGCCGATGATGATGATGACCACCGCGAGTTCCACGGTCGTGAAACCGCGGCGATTCCGGGATGATCGAGGCATGCAGGGAGGGGACAGGGATCTCAAACGCCACGAGCGCATCACATTCCATCCGTGACGACGCTCACCCCGCGCGTTCAGCAACGTGCGGGCGCTCGTGTAACTGATGATCCACGGCCGCGCGCGGCTGTTCCGCGGCGGGCCACTCCCCACGCCCTGTGATGACACGTGCCAGCGGCGCAACGTCGGCGCGCCGGCACGGTGACGATCGCTACCAATCCGTGGGACGATAGTCCTTGAGGAACTGCCCCCAGACGTGCTGGCCGGTGTTCACGCCGTCGATGATGGGATCGACGATACGCGCCGCTCCATCGACGATGTCGAGGGGCGGATGGAAACGGTGCTCCACGACCTTGCGCTCGGCAATCTGCGCCGGGTCCTCGTCGGTCACCCAGCCAGTGTCGACGCTGTTCATGTGGATCCCGTCGGCGAAGTAGTCCGGGGCCGCCGTGCGCGTCATCATGTTGAGCGCCGCCTTCGCCATGTTCGTATGCGGATGCCGTGTCGTCTTGAAGCGTCGATAGAACTGCCCCTCGACCGCCGACACATTCACGATGTGCTTGTCCCGCCCCGGCGTGCGCAGCATCAGCGGCTTGAGCCGGGCGTTGAGCACGAAGGGGGCGACGGCGTTGACCAGCTGCACTTCGAGCAGTTCCACCGACGACACCTCGTGCAACTGCAGACGCCAGGAATTGCGATCGCGGAGGTCGACCTGCTGCAGGTCCTGATCGAGCCGCCCCTCGGGAAAGAGCGCCTGCCGCGCTTCGTGCTCCTCGGCGAGCAGCCGAACCTGTGACAGCTGGGCCGCGTGCGTGATACCGACCACCGCGTCGCGTGCGGCCGCCGGCAGCGTCGGGTCCTGCAACACCCGCTCCACGAGCGATCCACCCGCCGGTGACGACTCGTCGGTGCGACCCTCCGGCAGCATGTGATAGCCACGCAGCCCTTCGTGGCGACTCACCAGCTGCCGCACGGCTGCCGGCATCGCGTCGAGCGCCGCCGTCTCCGCCTCCATCATGTGGCGATAGAAGTCGGGTGGCCGACGGACGGTCTGGCAGGCGTTGTTCACGATGTAGTCGAGCCGATCGTGCGACGCCATCACGTGCTGGCAGAACGCTTCCACACTCGGCGTGTGGCGCAGGTCGAGCCCGTGAATCTCCAGACGGTGACGCCACGCCTCGAAGTCGCTCTCGGCGGCGAAGCGCAAGGCCGCGTCGCGCGGGAAGCGCGTCGTGACAATGAGATGCGCGCCAGCGCGCAGCAGCTTGATCCCCGCTTGATAGCCGATCTTCACTCGGCCACCGGTGAGCAAGGCCACGCGACCCGTAAGATCGGCGGTCTCGGTGCGCTTGTGATAGTTGAACGCCGCGCAGGCGGGACACAGCTGATCGTAGAAGTGATGCAGCGTGGTGTAGTCCTGCTTGCACACGTAGCAGTTGAGCACTTCCGGCGCCGGCCGCGCGACCGGCGCCTCGTCGACCGTCTCACTCAGATCATCGGTGGGTGCGAACAGCCGCGGCGTGATGAAGACCGCCTCGCGGCGCAGCTTCCGAATGCCCGTCTCCTGCAGCACCGATTCAGCGCGCTGCACGCGCTCCTGCTTGCGCTGCGAGCGCGTGGCCTTCACGAGGCGACGTCGTGCGATGGCATCGGGACGCGACACCTCGCCAGCTGCGCGCAAGAGTCGCGTGCGCTCCTCCTCGCTCAGCGTGGCGAGCGCACTCCGATCGGCAGCGAGCTGTTCGAGCAGCGCGATCGCGGCGTGCGCACGCGACGCAAGATCGGATGCGTGGGGCGGTGCGGACACCGCAGGCATCTCGTGGAGCGAATCGGACATCACAGCAGGACGTGGCAGCGGGAGTGCATCGAGCGCACGGCCCGAGGGTCCGTGCGCGGCGTACCGGAAAGCTACACGCGCCTGCCGCGCCGATGGACCTCAGCCGTTCAACTCGCGCTGCGCCAGCCGGTCGAGCGCGGCGCGGACACCCGCAACCATCTCGTCGATCTGCGACTCGGAGACGATCAGGGGCGGGGACAGCGCGATCGTATCGCCCGTCACGCGAATGAGGAGTCCGTGCGCGAAGCAGTCGGCCATGAGCGCGGCCCCGCGGGCCCCTGGGGCGCCCGGGCGCGGCGAGAGCTCGATACCGGCCACCAGACCGAGTGAGCGCACATCGATCACGAATGGCGCCTCCTGCAACGTGTGCACCGCCTCGGCCCACGTCGGCTCCAAGGCCGCCGCTCGCGCAAACAGGGCCTCGTTGTCGTATAGCTGCAGCGTGGCCTCCGCCGCGGCGCACGCCAGCGGATGCCCGGAGTACGTGTACCCGTGGAAGAACTCGATGCCACTCGCGGTCGCCTCGAGCACGGCATCGTGCAGGTCGCGCCGCACGAGCACCGCCCCCATGGGCACCGAACCATTCGTGAGCCCCTTGGCGATCGTGATCAGATCCGGCGTCACGCCGAATCGTTGGGCACCAAACGCCGCGCCGAGGCGCCCGAAGCCGGTGATCACTTCATCGAACACGAGCAGAATGCCGTGCCGATCACAGATGGCGCGCAGTCGCTCGAGATAGCCCACCGGCGGCACAAAGACACCGGCCGATCCGGCCATGGGCTCCACGATGACGGCCGCAATCGTGTCGCCGCCATAGCGCGCCACCAGGTCCTCGAGCGCATCGGCGAGGTGCGCGCCATGGGTGGGCTGCCCGACGGAAAAACGGTTGTGTTCGAGGCCGTGGGTCGTGGGGAGATGGGCGTCGGTGTGCGGCAGGAGATGGTGCGCGAACGCGCGTCGATTGTTCTCGAGCCCCCCGACCGAGATGCCGCCAAAGCCCACGCCGTGGTAGCCGCGCTCGCGTCCGATCAGTCGGCGGCGGGCGGTGTCACCGCGCGCGGCGTGGTAGGCGAGCACAATCTTGAGCGCCGTGTCCACCGACTCGGACCCCGAGTTGGTAAAGAACACCCGGTCAAGCCCTGGCGGCGCAAGCCGAGTGAGCCGATCGGCGAGCGCGAACGCGCCCGGGTGCCCCATGTTGAAACCGGGCGCATAGTCGAGCGTCGCCGCCGCGCGTTGAATCGCCGCAACGATTGGCGGGCGGTTGTGGCCCGCGTTCACACACCACAATCCGGACGTCGCGTCGAGGATGGTGCGCCCATCCACATCACGGTAGTACATGCCGTCGGCGGCCACGAGCAATCGTGGTGCCTGCTTGAAGCTCCGGTTGGCCGAGAACGGCATCCAGAGCGCGTCGAGCGACGGCGTGGTGCTCACGTCAATCGCGCACCGGCTGCGCGGCAAGACGCGTTGCGGCTGCCGCGACGGCCGCGTCCGGATGCTTCGTGTATTTGCGGAGAAATACCTGCGCCTCACGCGTACGCCACCGCGACGCGAGGTCGAGCGCGCACACGAGCGTCACCTGATCCTGCGCCTCCTTGGCCACTTCCTGAAACATCTCCGAGGCGCGCGTATAGCTGAGCTTGCTCGCGAGTGCTTCGGCGGCGGGTGGCAACGGTGTATCGAGCGCCTCAGCGCCGCGCCCGGCGGTAAAGAGCGGATTGCGCGTCGTGATGCACGCGTCGAGTGCCTCACCCGCCATGTCGGAGAGACTGCGGCCACACGCGGCAAGCACGCACACGGTCGTCAGGAGCAGAAACGGTCGTACGCGACCGAGGGAGCGCTGGGGCACGGACATGGAGATCAGCCGGAGAGAGTGCGAGGCGGGCGGACCTGCGGCGGCGCCCGCCTGTGCGGATTGTACCGACGCCCCCCCGGGGCGCGTCAACCTCCGGTTGGTCTCCTGCGCTCAGCGCGCGCTGGCCGGGCGCAGGATTGCCTTCACTTCGAGGTACTCACGCAGTCCCTCTTCTCCCCATTCGCGGCCGTTCCCCGACTGCTTGTAGCCGCCGAACGGTGCCGCGTAGTCCACGGGTGCGCCGTTGAGGTGGACGTTGCCTGCGCGCAGTCGTCGGGCGACGCGCAGCGCACGCTCCGCATCCGAAGACTGCACATAGGCCGCGAGGCCGTACGGCGAGTCATTGGCGATCGCGACGGCCTCATCCTCGGTGTCGTACGGCAACAGGCAGAGCACGGGGCCGAAGATCTCCTCGCGCGCAATGCGCATCCCGTTGTGGACCTGCGAGAAGACCGTCGGTTGCACGAAGGCGCCACCGGCGCACGCGGTGCCCTCGAGATGCGCCGGCCGCCCAGCGCCGCCCGTCACGAGTCGCGCCCCCTCCTGCCCTCCCAGCGCCAGATAACCCTGCACGCGCTCGAACTGCGCGAGACTCGCCACGGGTCCCATGTGCGTCCGTTCGTCACGCGGATCACCCACCACGGTCGCATCGACGACGCTGCGGGCAATCTCCTCCGCGTCAGCCAACTTATGACGCGGGACGAGCAGTCGCGTGGGCGCATTGCACGACTGCCCGCTGTTCTGCAGCACCGCGCGGACGCCCTGGGTGACGGCGCGCGTTAGGTCGGCATCGTCGAGCACCAGGTTGGCGGACTTGCCACCCAACTCCTGCGTGACCCGCGCGATGCGATCGGCCGCTGCGTGAGCCACCGCGGCGCCCGCGCGTGTCGAGCCGGTGAAGGACACCAGATCGACGTCGGGGTGACGCGCCAGTGCCTCACCCGCCACCGGCCCGGTGCCCGTGACAAGATTGAACACACCGCGTGGCACATCGGCCGCGTGCAGCGCCTCGGCGAAGCGATGCGCGCTCAGCGGCGCCATTTCGCTCGGCTTGAGGATTACCGTGCACCCGGCGGCCAGCGCAGGCGCCACCTTGCACGCGATCTGGTTGAGCGGCCAGTTCCACGGCGTGATCAGCGCACACACTCCGATCGGTTCGTATTCGATCGCCGCGCGACCACGCGTGGTGCGCCACGGGAACGCCTCGGCGGCGGCGCGTGCCACGCGAGCGTGCGTCGCCGCCGCTGGTGCCTGCGCGCCGCGCGCGAGGCGCACGGGCGCACCGATATCGCGTGTCACCGCGTCGGCCAAGGCGGGCTCGTGCGCGACCAGCTGGGTGATGATGCGCTCGAGGACCGCGAGCCGCTCGTCGAGCGGCGTGGCCGCCCACGCGGGCCAGGCCGCTCGTGCCGCGCGGACCGCGCGCTCGACGTCGGCGAGGCCGCCGAGCGCCCAGTGATCGACGAGGTCACCGGTACTCGGATCGATCACCGGGTGCGCGACGGGGATCTGGGGTGCATGCCACGCACCGTCGATGTAGCAGCTCTCTGTGGTCATGCACGCCGGGGTCGCGAGAAGAAACACGCGCAACCGATCGTCGCGCGTCGCGCTGCATCATGCACTCGTGGCAGGTGCCGCCTCAAGCGGTCGAGCGGGCGCGCCACCCGCTGGCGTGCTGAACCCGCGGCGCTCCATGCGTCCCCAATCCGTTCGTCCACGCAGGTACTTCCACAGGCCACGCACGCGCCACAGCACGGTGAGCTGACGGTAGCCGAACGATTCGAGCATCGACCACGCAATGATCAGCAGTCGATCGCGAATGCGCTCGTATCGGGGAAAGCTGAGTTCGTCGGCCAGCACGGCCAGCGCGCCGTGCAGCGCGTTGAGCCCGTACGCCAGCAGGAAGAACAGTAGCGCCACTTCCCCGTTGAGCGCCCCCACCCAGACCCACGTCGCGAGCGCGATCCAGCCGATGAGTTCGGTGACGGGCGCCAGCAGCTCCACAATGAGGAAGTACGGCAACCCGACCAGCCCCATCGCGCCGTACTTCGGGTTGAAGATGAGACGACGGTGCCGCCACAACACATCGGCGAGTCCGCGGTGCCAGCGGTCGCGCTGCCGACCGAGCACGCGCGTGGTTTCCGGGACCTCGGTCCACGCCACGGCATCGGGGACAAACAGCACGCGATGCCGTTGGCCGGCCTCGTACGCGCGCCGCCGCAGTTTGAGCACGAGCTCCATGTCTTCGCCCACGGTGTCGTGCGTGTAGCCACCCGCGGCGATCATGGCCTCGCGCTGAAAGAGGCCGAAGGCCCCCGAGATGATCAGTGTCCCGCCAAGGTGATTCCACCCCAGGCGACCGAACAGGAACGCGCGCAGATACTCGCTCACCTGCATGCCGGCGATCCCGTTGCGTGGTGCGCGCGTTTCGAGCACACGACCTCCCGCGACGCGCGAACCGTTCGCGACACGAATCATGCCGCCGGTCGCGATGGTGGAGGCATCCGACAGGAACGGTCGTGCCAGCCGCGGCAACGCATCGCTGTCCACGATGGTATCGGCGTCGATGACGCACACCAGATCACCCGTCGCGAGATTGAGGCCAACGTTGAGCGCATCAGCCTTGCCACCATTGACCTTGTCCACGACCACGAGATTCGGATGCGTGCGCGAACGGTACAACGCGCGCACCGGCTTCGTCTCGAGACGCTTCCACACGATGGTGTGAATCGGCACGAGCGCGAAGCGCTCACGCAAGACATCGAGGGTCCGGTCAGGCGACCCGTCGTTGATCACGACCACTTCGAGATTGGCGTAGTGCAGCGCGAGCAGTGCGGTCACGCTTTCGGCGATCGTGGCTTCCTCGTTGTACGCGGGCGCGAGAATGCTGATGCTGGGCGACACCGCCGAGCCGAGCACCCACTGCCGCGACTCGCCGCGCACGCGCAGCACATGCGCCAGCAGCTCCCACAGCGCCGCTGCGACCAGTGTGCCGTACGCCACGATGAGAATCACGAAGTACGCGAAGATGCCGCGATCGAAGTACGGCAGCAACCGCGCCAGCGAGAGGGCTGACAGGTCCATCAGGCCGCCACGCGGTGAAAGACGCTGTCCGGCAGATCGAGCACCTGACAGGCCATGTCCGCCACGAACGGATTGGCGTCGGTGCGCGCGCGCCGCAGCACGAGGACACCGACGCTGCCGAGGCGTCGCAACGCGAGCGCGGCCTCGCGACGCACGGGGAAGCTCGTGTCTCCAAGCTGTGCCGCGAGGGCGAGGGCGCCATCCCAATGGCCCAGCTCCCCGACGGCTCGAGCGGCGAACTGGCGAACGATCGCCTCGGCATCACCGAGCGCCTGCACCACCACGGCTGCGGCGCGTTCGCTGCCGATGGCCCCGAGCACGTGCACGGCCCGCGCGCGCACCTCCGCCTCGGGGTGCCTCGTGAGCGCGAGCACAGGCTCGAGCAGAATCGGCTGCGCGAGCCCACGCGCCACCACCAGTGCATCCTCGAGCAGTGGGCCGGCCTGCTCCACCACGTCGTCGCGCTCGAGCAAGGCAGCGAGCGCAGTGGCTGCGGGCTGACCAAGATGCAGGAGCGAATCACGCACGGTGAATCGGCAGAGCCGCTCCGGATCAACCAATCGCTCGACGAGCGCCGAGACCACCTGCGCATCAGCGCGACCGGCGGCCCAGTGCAACGCCTCCACGCGAACCGTCGGATGCGGATCGGCCAACAAGCGTCGCAGGGCCGGACAATCCTGATCAAGCGCGCCCAGCATGCGCACGCCGTGCAGGCGGCGCCACCACCAGCGACTGTCGCACGCGCGCGTTGCCCGCGCCGCGATGCCGAGGTGACGACCGACACTGCGCAGGCGCTCGAGTGCCGCGCCGCGAAGCGTTCGACCGAATTCGAGCACGAGCCGTTCCTGCAGCTCCGACGGCAGCGCGCTCAGCTGCGCGAGCACCACGCGCGAGACCGGTCCCGTGCCGGTGAGCTCCCGCGCCAGCAGATCCTGCGCGACGGTGAGGCGGCGCACGCGGACGCGCTGAACCCACCGCACCAGCGCCGCGAGGATCACCGCCCCGAGCAGCAGCGCGAAGAGCAGGGCTTGCGACGCGAGCAACCACCGGCCCCACACCACGAGCCGATCATCGAGCGCGCCAGTGAGCAGCCCCGAGCTCATGTGATCAGTGCTCGGCGAATGCGTTCCACGAGCACGTTCACATTGAACGGCTTGGCGATGTAGTCGAAGGCGCCCAGCTCGAACGCCTGCAACGTTTCGGCCTCACTATCGCGTGAGCTGAGCATCAGGACACGCGTACGGCGCAGCACGTGCGCCGCCGCGAGCGCGCGCAACACCGAGAGACCGTCGAGGGTTGGCAGGTTGACCTCGAGCACGACCACACGCGGCGAGACCGCCGGGCGTTCGCCCGCGAGGAGCGTCGCGGCTTCGGCCCCGTCGCGCACGGTCCGCACGCGATAGCGGCGTCCCTCGAGTGCATGTTGCACCAGCGACGACGTCACGGTGTCGTCGTCCACGACCAGCACATCGAGTCGCTCGGCGGCGGTTGCATTGGGATCGCTGGCCACGACGAGCAGATCATCCTGCGCGTGGGCGCCGGCGCCCGCCAATGCGGAATCGGCCGCCGCGTGCAGCACGGCCAGCTCCGGCTCGATGTCCGGTGCCGCCGCAACGCCAATGCTGCACGTCACCGTGATGCGCTGCTGCGTCGCATCGGTGAAGGCCTCGGTCCGCACCGCCGCCATGAGTTCGCGCGCGCGCTCGCGCGCAATCATCGCATCGGCGTCGAAGAGTCCGACGACCAGTTCGGCCGGCCCCCAGCGTGCGATGAGATCGTCGGCACGAAAGCCGCGTCGCGCGAGTTCACCGACGCGGCGGAGCACGCGATCGATCGTCGTCTGCCCGTACCGCTGACGGAGGACATCGTGCCGATCAAGTCGAATCGAGAGCAGCGTGAACTTCTGCGCGTGTCGGCGCACGAGGCGCAGCAATCGGTCGAGATCGCGCTCCGCCTTGCGCCGCGAAGGCAGGCCGGTCACGGTGTCGATTTCGTCGCGACGCCGCAGCTGGCGACTCAGTCGCAGTCGATTGCCCACGCGCGCCGCGAGCAGCCGCGGATCCAGCGGCTTGCGCAGCACGTCGTCGACCCCGTCACAATAGGCGGCACGAACCACGGCCTCCTCATGGGCCGACGCCGCCAGCAGCACGGGCAGATCGCGCCAGCGCGGATCGGCGCGCATCGCGAGCGCGACATCCACCCCACTCCACGCGCCAAGACGCGCACCCACGAGCAGGACCTCCGGAGCCACCGTTTCGAGCGTCTCCCACAGCCGATCGGCCTCGAAGAGCGTGTAGACGAGATGACCGGCGCGCTCGAGCGTGAGGCGCGCGGTCTGTGCCGCCCAGGGGTCGGGATCGACGATGAGCACCGTTCCCGGCGCGACACGTGCTTCGTCGACGAGCTCGGAGGCGCGTCGCAGCACGTCGACCGCCGACACCGTCGCACCGAGCGGCCCCACGGCGCGACTGCGCGCGATGGCAATCCGCTCGTCGAGCGTGCCGCAACCACCCACGACGAGCACGGGGACGCCCACCCGGGCCATGCGGTGAAATCGAGCGGCTGCACCAGCACGCCACTCGCGAGCCCCTCCGTCACATAGCGCTCGTGTTGCTCCACGTCACCCGACAGCAGCACGATGTTCGCCGTGTCGTTTGAGGTCGCGGCGGTAGCGGGCGACGTCGTGGGCTTCTCGAGCTCCGTTCGCAGCAGCAGCACATGATCGGCCAGCTTGGCCGCCAGGTGGCGCTCCAGCGTGTAGCGTGCGCCAAAGGCCTGTTCCAGCGCCCGCGCGATCCGCGCACCCTGCTTGACACCGTTTGACGGCATTCCCGCTGCGATCGCAAACGCCTCCGACTGCGCGAGTTCGCGCAGTTCGTCGGTCAGCGTTCCGTCCATGAGCGACAGCACGGCCCGTTCGAGCACGTCCACGCGCTCGAGCTGGCGCTCTCGGACCCTCTCGGCAATCGCGTGCGGGCTCACGAGCGGCGCCGCCGATGGGTCTGGCGCGTCGAGCGCTGCCCGAACGCCCGGCACCGCCATCGACTCACCCCCCGCCAGATCGGCGACGGTCTCGGATGTTGGGGACAGGGGGACGGCGGTCACTCGATCGGGAAACGTGGGCCACACCTCTGGGGAACGACGCCTCGGCGCCCGGCACGTAACGGTGCCAACTCAAGTCCCGTCACGTCGCGGCCGATCCTTGTCACGCCTCCGGCAGATCACCGAGATCCCGTGATCCGGCGCACGGTGGCGCAGGGCGGCGCGCGCCATCGTGTCACGGCGGGTTGCACGTGCACCCGGCCCGTCGTCCTTCAGGAAGCGCCGGAGCATCCGCGCCCCTGCGCCGGATGGCGCCCCCCGTTGGCTTTGCGCATGGATCACGCCGGAACAGATCACGCTGCCCGCCTGCTTGCCCTCGAGACCGCCCTTCGACGCAGTGAAGCGCGGCTCGCGGAGACGCAGCGCATTGCGCGCGTGGGGAGCTGGGAGCTCGATCCGGTCGCGGATTCCTTCATCGGTTCGGCGGAAGCGTTTCGCCTCCTCGGCCTCGGTTCCGACGAACGGGCGCGCCCCATCGCCGAGCTTCGGCATGTGCTGGCGATGGAAGAGCGCCCGGTGTTCGACCGCTTCCTCCGGCGGGCGCGTGCCTTTCGCCCCGCCCGCTTTTCCCGCGAGTTCCGCATCGTCGGGGACGCACCGCGTACGGTGGTGTTCACGGGTGAACTGGCGCGGGTGGACGACGGCGCCCGCGCCGTCTGGACCGGCACGGTGCAGGATGTGACCGAAGCGGTCGCCTCGCGCGAACAGATTCGCACGCTGGCGTACTTCGATCCGCTCACGGGGCTGCCCAATCGCCTGCAGTTCGTGGAACAGGTGCGAGTCGCACTCGCGAATGCGCGACGCAACGATCGACGGGTCGCGCTCATGATGGTCGATCTCGATCACTTCAAGCGCATCAATGACTCGTTGGGCCACGGTGCCGGCGACGAAGTGTTGCGCGTGGTCGGCAATCGCCTGCAGCACGCCGTGCGTGACTACGACGTCGTCTTGCGCGATCGGGCGTCGAATGGCGAATCGACGGTGGCGCGCATGGGTGGGGACGAGTTCCTCCTGGCCATCGGCGACCTCGAGCAGGGAGAACACGCGGCGACGGTGGCACGGCGACTGCTCGAGGCGCTCTCCGCGCCGGTTCCGCTTGCGGATGGGCCACATGAGGTCTCGGCCAGCGTCGGCATCAGCGTCTTTCCCGAGGACGGCGAGAGCTTCGAAGTGTTGCTCAAGCACGCCGATGTCGCGCTGTATCAGGCGAAGGATACGGGACGCAATGCGTACGCGTTCTATGATCGCCGCATGAGCGAAGCGGCCCTGCAGCGGCTCGCGCTGGAATCGAGCTTGCGCCACGCGGTCGCGAACCGTCAACTCACCGTGGTGCTGCAGCCCAAGGTGGATGGTGCGAGCGGCGCGCTGCTGGGCGGCGAGGCGCTCCTGCGCTGGCACGATCCGGTCATGGGCAACGTGCCGCCGTCGGTGTTCATCGCGTTGGCCGAGCGCATCGGACTCGCCACGGAGCTGGCGCGCTTCGGCTTCACGGTCGTCGCCGAGCTGCTCGCCGGCTGGCGACGACAGGGACTGCCCGTGCTGCCGATCGCCATCAATGTGTCCCCGCAGGTGTTTCGAGATCCGTCGGCGGCCGACCTGTTTGCGCGCATCGTGGCCGACGCCGGGGTCGAACCGTGGATGGTCGAACTCGAAATCACCGAGACCGCACTCATCGACGAACCGGAGCGAGCCGAGCAGGTCTTCGAGCGATTGCGCTCGCTGGGCTTCCGTATTGCGCTCGACGACTTCGGAACGGGCTTCTCGTCGTTGAGTCATCTGCGCCGGTTTCGACTGGATGCGCTCAAGATCGATCGTGCGTTCGTTCGTGAGCTGCAGGCGAATTCACGCGACGCCGCGATTGTGCGCGCCATCGTGGAGTTGGCCGATTCGCTGGGGCTCGTGGCCATCGCCGAGGGCGTGGAGCATGACGCGCAGCGGCGACTGCTCCTCAGTCTCGGTTGCAGCGCGATGCAGGGATATCTGTTCGGGACGCCGGCGTCACCGGAGGAGTTCACGGCGCGTCTGCGCGCACTGGCGTGTCGGTGACACGATCGTGACATTGCACTTCGCCTGCTCGGTCGAGACTCGACAGTAGTGGTGGGTGCCGGGGCGCACCCACGATCATTCTGTCGGAGCCGCAGGACATCGGGTATGGGGACCGCATCGAAGATCGGCAGTGTGAGACACGGGACGCTGCACGCGATGCTGATCGCTGGCGGTGCCATGTTGCTCTTTGAGTCGGCAAAGGAGTTCGCGCGATTCGCGGCGCAATGGAGCATGACGCCGTGGGAATCGCACTGGCTCACGATCGCCTTCAGCAGTCTCGTCGCTGGCGTCGTCGCGCGACACGCGTTGCGCGTGCAGGCGCGAACGCTCGACGCGCTCAATCGCGAATCAGCGACACGGCAGGTCCTTGAGGCGCGTCAGGCCGCGCAGGCCGAAGTCGAGGCGCAACTTCGTCACCAGGCGTTTCACGATCCGCTCACCGGGCTGCCGAACCGGGCGTTGTTCCGCGACCGTTTGGCTCAGGCGCTGTCGCGCGCCGAACGCGATGGCTGGCATGCCCGATCCGCTGTGCTCTTGGTCGATCTGGACGACTTCAAAGCCGTCAACGATTCGCTCGGTCACGCGACCGGGGACTACCTCTTGCAAGTGGTCGCGGAGCGTCTTCGCAGCGCGGTGCGAAGCGGCGACACGGTCGCCAGACTCAGCGGTGATGAATTCGCGGTGCTGGTCGAGCAGCTGGACGCTGTGGATGGCCTGGAGGTGCTCGTCGAGCGGCTGCGCTCGCACACGTCGATCCCCTGCACGTTGCAGCGTCGCACGCTGCGCCCGAGCTTCAGCTCTGGCGGTGCGCTCGTCGAGCGCGGTTCCTCGGTCGACGAAGTGCTCCGTCTTGCTGACGTGGCCCTCTACGAAGCGAAGGGCGCTGGCAAAGCGTGCCATCGAACCTTTGCCCCCTCCATGCACGCCGCGATCTTGCGCCGACTCGAGATCGAGGCGGACCTGGCACACGCGATAGAGGATCCGGTCGCTTCCGGGTTCTCCCTCGAGTATCAGCCGATCGTCGGGCTCGCGACCGGCGAACTCGTCGGCGTCGAGACGCTCGTGCGTTGGCGTCATCCGGCCCGCGGCTTGCTGCCGCCGAGCGTCTTCATTCCGCTCGCCGAGGCCAGTCAGACCATTCTTCCGCTCGGCGCGTGGATCATGGCCGAGGCGTGTCGGCAGTTGGCGAACTGGCAGCATCGCTGGCGCATGCAGGGCGTACCACGCGATCGATGGCCGTCCGTCACGCTCAATGTCTCCGGCCGCCAGCTCATGGATCCGGGGTTTCCCGATCTGTTCGAGCGCATACTGGTCGCAACCGGCGCGTCGCCGCACGGCCTGATTCTCGAACTGACCGAGACGGTGTTGCTCGAGCACTCCGACGCCGTCGCGGGCACCCTCGGCAGACTCAAGGCACTCGCAGTGCGATTTGCCGTGGACGACTTCGGGACGGGTTACTCGTCGTTAAGCTACCTGCGTCGCTTTCCCGTCGATATTCTGAAGATCGATCGCTCGTTTGTGGAGGCACTCGCCGAGGACGCGAATGACGCGCTGGTCCGCGCGATCGTCGCCCTCGGGGAGTCCATGCAACTGTCGACGATTGCGGAAGGGATCGAGACGCCGACGCAACGCGATGCGCTGGCTGCGATGGGATGTCACGCTGGTCAGGGGTTTCTCTTCGCGGCTCCGCTGTCGGCCGAAGCACTCCAGCCATGGCTTGAGTGTGGGCCGGGCGGTGCGCTGCCCCTCTCGCTCATGCAGGCCGCAGGCCGAGCCGCGTGAGCGCATCGCGCTGCCTCAGAACGGCGAGCGCATCCGCACGGCGAGGTACTGCAGGCGATACGGCCGATCCCCACGCGTCATGGCGGACGCGAGCGATGAGGCACCGCCGACCACTTCGAGCAGGTAGCCGCGCGTCGTCGCGTAATGCAGTGCGATGGAACCGCGCGCCGCGAGTGTGAGGCGCGGGTCGGTGGTGCGTGCGAGCTGTAGGCGCTGGGGCCCGAACCCACCGTCGAAGGTCGCGCCGAGTCCCGTCCCATCGCCGAGTTCCTGTCGCGCGCCGAGCTCGAGCATCGAGAGTGCGTGCGGCGCGAAGTAGCCGTTGCCCGGCATGAGCGTGTCCCACCCCATCGACCGGACGGCCAGCGAGAACTGCTGTCGGTCGCGGGCTGTCCACTGCGCGCGCGCCTCCATCGTGAGGCGTTCGTTGGACACCTCGGTCCCCATCGCATGCGCGTGATCGATCGACGCATCGAGCGTGACGCGATGCGGGAGCGTCCACGCCACGTCGGTACCGAGTCCCCGCAGATGCAGACCACGCGCGATCATCGTGGCCGTTTCATCGAACGGGACATCTCGTACACTGAGTCCGACGCGCAGGCTCGGCGCGGGACGTGCGGCGGCCCGGAAGAGCATGAGCGGACGCGTCACCGCATCCACGCCACCGGTGCCGAGGGTCGCGGCCCCGAGCTGCGTCACAAGGTAGAGCACGTCGCCCGAATCGGCGTACGCGAGCTCGACCTGTCCGCTCATGGCCCGCATCACCTGCGGGCCGAATCGTGCTTCGCGCGCCGTCACCACGCCGCGCGTCTGCAGTGCGCCGAAGGTGCGCGGTGTGATCTCGACCGAGAGTGAACTGACCTGATTGCCATCGGTGTCTTCCGACTGCATCACGCGCGGCGTAGCCGTGGTACGTCGCGCGTCGTGGATGCGCGTCGCGAGCTCCGCGAGATCGGCATCACCCGGTGCGAGGGCACGCGCGCGTGCAATGCTGCGCGCCGCGTCACCGGTTCGGCGCGTCCAGAACTGTACCTGCGCGAGCCCGCCCCACGCTTCGGCGTCCTGCGCGTCGGCGTCGAGCAGTCGCCGCCAGACACGTTCGGCGGCGGTGTGTTCCCCCTGCCAGGCGAGGACCCGCGCGATGGCACGGTCGGCGTCGCGACCGGGTGCCTCCTGCTGCAGCGCACGCAACGCCGTCAGCGCCTCGGCGTGCCGGTTGGCCCAGGCGAGCGTGATGGCACGACCCAGCGTCGCCTCGCGATGAGACGGCGCACTCGCGAGGATGCGGTCGTAGGCGGCTATGGCGTCCGCGTGACGACCGGCCCACGCCAGTTCGCGCGCCTGACGCACCGCCACCTCGACCGAATCGGCGTCGATCGCGCGCGCTGCGGCCGGGGCGCCCGAGGCCACCAGGGTGGCCCGCTGCGCGCCTGCCGTGGGCGCTGTCGCGCTCACGAGCAGAGCGAGTGCCAGCTGCCAGCGCGATGCGGCCGTCACGCGGCGCGCCGTGGGCACGAGGTGGGGAAGCGGCGAGCGGATCATCGGGGACTCAAGCAGAGGGGGGCACCGGCCGATACTTGCCGGGCCGTCGCGTCGCCTATCAGACCGCCAACCCCTCGTCGGCGTCACGCTCCGGGCACAACGCCGGTGAGTCGGCGCGCCGCGAATTATCTTCCAGTATGACCACGACCATTCGCCAGGACGATTTCGTCCAGTCCGTCGCCGACGCGCTCCAGCACATTTCGTACTACCACCCGCTGGACTACATCCACGCGCTTGGCAGTGTCGTCGTGTTCGTGAAGGTCGGCATGGATGTGCGCTGGGACGCGACGCTGTCGCTGCAGCAGATGGTGGACGAAGGCGTGCGTCGCGCCTATCTGCTTCCCGACAACATCCTGCGCGCGTCGATCGTGGCCGACCCCGCGTTCACGCGCAAGAACACGCGCGACAACACGCCCGCCGTCGTGCACGTGGAGCTCGTG
>JALOPN010000164.1 GCA_025453875.1 Gemmatimonadaceae bacterium
GCTTCTCGCCGCTCGTACGCGAGACTCGGCGCGGCCGGCAGCGGGCGGGGGACGGACATACGACCTCCTTTCATAACGGCCCCGTCCGCGAAATGGGCCTGAAAAGAGGAAGGATGTTGTACCGTCGCGTACTGCGGTTCGGATGGGACCACCCCTTCCCGCGGACCGGTGGCGCTCCGACGGCGCCGCCGGAACTTGCACGTTGCCAGCCCTGATCACAAGTGCGCCCAGGAGCCGTGCGCGAACACTGCAGGCGCGCTCTCGTTTCCACGTTTACCTTCATTCTTTTCCCGCCACACCCCCGCATGCGCCGACGCCAACTGACGCTCTTCGTGGACGAACCGTGGCGGTCACGGCTGCAGCAGCTCCGGGTTGCGCTCGATCCGGTGCAGGCCGCGCTCATTCCGGCGCACGTCACGCTGTGTCGCGACGAGGAGGTGGCGTCAGTCACGGCCGAGACCGTTGCGCATCGTGTCGCGTCGTGGCCGCACGGTCCGTTGGCAATGTCGTTCGGCGCTGCGCAGCGCGTCGAGGGGCACGGTGTCCTGTTGCGGTGTGCCGACGGGGCGGTCGGCTTTCACGCGCTCCGTCAGTGGCTCCTGCAGGACGCCGATGCCCGTGAGCTCGGTGCGCACATCACGCTTGCGCATCCGAGAAATCCACGCGCCGCTGGCAATACCGACGACGCCCTGACGGCGGTGCCTCACGCGCTCGCGCTGACGTTCGCAAGCGTCGCGCTCATCGAGCAACACGGGACGGCTCCGTGGACCGTGCAGCAGCATGTGATGCTCGGCGCGCATCGGCGGGCTGGCGCGAACTGAACGGCGTTCGCGACGGCGAACTATCGCTGGCTCAGCCGTCGTCGAAGGGGATATCCTCGAGGCCGGGACCTGCAGCCACGCGATGGACGACACGCGCACCGCGCGCGGCCGAACCATCGGGCCAGCGCACGTGCTCGAGGACACAGTGCGAAAGATCGAGCGGCGGCAGCGGCACATCCTGTCGGATCGTGGTGAGCTGCAGCATGAGCTGCACGTGCGCCTGCTGACCGGCGAGCTTCGCGGTGTCATCGCGATGACTCACGAACTCGGTGGCCTCGAGGGCCTTGTCGAGCGTCTTCCAGCGCGCGAGCAGCTTTACGGCCGTCCCCTTGCCGATGCGCGGCACGCCGGGAATGTCATCCCCCTCTTCACCACACAGCGCGCGCAACGCGGGCAACTGCGCTGGCAGTACGCCGAACTTCGCACGCACGTCGTCTTCGGTCCACGGGCGAACCCGCGTGCCATCGGGCCCGTTGCCCACGCCGACGTAGGTGACAACGTCCACGCCATCGCTCACGAACTGCAGCAGGTCGCTGTCGTTGGAGAGCAGCGTGATGCGAGCGTGCGTTCGAAAGCGGGCCATGAGCGACGCGACACTGTCATCGCCCTCGAAGTGCTCGACACTGACACTCGCGACACCGGTTGTCTCCACGCCCTCACGAATGGGCGCGATGCGCGCCCGCATGCCACCGGTGCGGCGCTGCTTGTAGGCGGGGAACAGCGCGTGTCGGAACGTGGGCCCGTCGTGATCCCAGGCCGCCAGGAGGTGCGTGGCCCGCACGTCGAGCGCCGCGCCGCGTGCCATCTGACACCAGAGACGCACGCCGTTCTCCACATCGCCCGCTGCGACGTGGGCCGCGCGGCCGGCGAGTGATTGGGCGTCCACGATGAGCAGGTGCGGAAGCGTCATGTCCGCAAGATAGCGGAGGCGCGGGGAGCACCGGTCGTGTCACGGGGTGGGACGCGCGCTCGCGGGCTCACATTCGCGGCCGCCACCCACGGCTTCACATTTGCGTCACGGCGCGCTGGCAGTGTGTGTGGCACCCATGAAGAACTCCCACACTCCCCCGGCCCGCTCCGTGCGGTCGCGTCTTCGTCGCACCGTCCTGGCGGCCTGCGCCGGCCTCACGCTGACGATCGTCGCGCTGTTGTCCTGGCCGTTGCCGGCGACGCCGAACCCGGGCGTTGCCGGGGACGTCCTCGTGCGCAACGTCTCCGTGATCGATGTCGTGAACGCGCGGACGATCCCGGCGCGCGATGTGGTGATTCGTGACGGTCGCATCGTCAGGATCGAGGCCACAGGCGGCGATGCTGCGCCCGCCGGCCTTCGGGTGATCGACGGTGCGGGCACGTTCCTCATGCCGAGCTTGTGGGACATGCACGTCCACTCGCTCAAGATCTCGCCGCAATACACGCATCCCCTGTCGATCGCCAACGGCGTGACCGGTGTGCGCGAGATGTGGAGCTGCCCCGGAATCCCCGATCCGTTCGTGGCGTGCGGCGACGACATCCAGCGCTGGCGCGCGGCGCTACCGGATCGTCGCCAGCTGGCGCCGCGGTACATCCTGCGCAGCAGTTACGCCATCAACGGCCCGCTCGGCGTCCCGGCCTCGGCGCCCGCCTTCTTCATGGCGCGCGACGCGCGCGATGCGGACACGCTCGTCGCGTACCAGAAGGCGCAGGGCGTCGATCTGCTCAAGATCTACACGAACGTGTCGGTCGACGCGTACGATGCCATCGCCGCCGCCGCGTCGGCTCGCGACCTCGTGATCGCGGGGCACCTGCCCGTGCGCGTGTCGCTCGAGCGCGCCATCGCGGCGCGTCAGCGCAGCATCGAGCATCCGCGTCTGTTTTTGTTCGAGTGCTTTCGCGACGCGGCCGCGTTCCGTGCATTGCCGGACCCCGCGGCCGCCTTCACCATCCACATGCGGGCGCGCTTCGTGGACGAACACGACGCCGCACGCTGCGCGGAGCGCATGGCGGCGATGGCGGCGTCCGACATGTGGTGGACACCCACCGTGCAGGTGCTGCGCATGAGCGCCCGTGCGGGCGACTCGACCTTTCGCAACGATCCGCGGCAGCGCTACATCCCGTATCTCTTCTGGAGCGTGCTGTGGCGAGCGGATGCCGACGGCGCCGTGGCGGCGGCGGCGGCGATGCCCGGTCGCGCCGTCGATGCACAACTGTATCAGCTCGCGATGGACAACGTGCGGCAGGCGCATCAGGCCGGCGTCAAGCTGGTCGCCGGCACAGACGCCGGTGACAGCTACGTCTTTCCGGGCTTCGCCATCCACGATGAACTCGTCGAGCTGGTGCGCGCCGGTCTCACGCCGGCGGCGGCGCTGCGCAGTACCACCATCGACGCGGCGCGCTTCAGCGGGCATGCGCACGAGTTCGGTTCAGTCGAGGTGGGCAAGGTGGCCGATCTGGTGCTGCTCGACGGCAATCCCCTCCTCGACATTCGGCACACCCGTCGGATTCGTGCGGTGTTCTTCAATGGCCAGTACTTCGATCGCGCCGCGCTGGATGCGCTGCTGTCATTCGCCGAAGCGCAGGCGGGCAGTCTGCGCCTGAATCTGCAGCTCGTGTGGGCGGCGGTACGAAGTCCCATCCTCCGGGCGCAAGCGGCCGACTAGGGGGAGCAGACGCCATGGTCGCGCGCGTCCAGACGGCCGCAAATCCAGGCGCAGCGGAGCGCGCGCTTGTCGAGCGTTCCGACCGTCGTAGTTTCCGCCGCGTACAACAGACGGCGACGGGCGTGAGACGTGGGTGCGGCCTCACGCGCTCGCCTTGCCGGGTTCGTTCGCATGCACACCATTCTCGGCGCCAATGGCGTCATCGGCCGCGAACTGTCGTGGGCGCTCGCGGCGTCTCTTGTGCCCATCCGACAGGTGAGTCGCACACCACGCGCGGTGAATGCAACAGACGAGACGCTCGCGGCCGATCTGCTCGACGCTCGTGCCACGGAGCGTGCCGTGGCGGGAAGTGACGTCGTGTACCTGGTGGCGGGCCTTCGCTACGAGACCAAGATCTGGCAGCAGCAGTGGCCCGTGGTGATGCGGAATACCATCGACGCGTGCGCGCGACACGGGGCGCGTCTGGTGTTCTTCGACAACGTCTATTGCTACGGACGCGTCGACGGCGTCATGACCGAGCACACGCCGTACAACCCGTGCAGCCGCAAGGGCGAGGTGCGCGCCGCGATTGCCACCACGCTGCTCGACGCCATGCGCGACGGACACCTCGAGGCGATGATTGTGCGCGCGGCCGACTTTTACGGACCCGGGGCGACGAACAGCTTCCCGCACGCCACCGTGTTCGAGCGACTCCGCGCCGGCAAGACGCCGCAGTGGATCGGCAATCCGAAGGCCGTGCACACGTTCACATACACGCCCGATGCCGGCCGAGCCGTCGCGCTGCTCGGTCGCACCCCGAAGGCGTATGGGCAGACCTGGCATCTGCCCACGTCCGACGAACCGATCACGGGCGAGGCGTTCGTGCGCCTCGCCTGCGAGTCCCTGGGACGCCCCGATCGCCTGCAGGTAGCCCCGCGCTGGATGCTCACGCTCATGGGACTCGTGATGCCGGTACTACGCGAGAACGACGAGATGCTCTACCAGTTTCAGTTCGACTATCGCCTCGGAAGCGAGAAGTTCACGGCGGCCTTCGGGGAGCGCGCGACCCCGTATCGCGATGGCATTCGCGTCACGGCACGCACCGCGCCGACCGAGTAGTTTCGTCTTCCTTTCGCCCCGATGCCGGCTCGGCGATAGCTTGCGAAGCGCGGCCTTGAACTCTCCATCCCGATCTCGATGTCCGACGCCACGCCGCCCAAGCTGCCCACCAGCACGTTCGCCATCGCCGGCTTCATCTGCGGGATCGTCACTTTCATTCTCGTTGCGACCTGCGCGACCTGATCGGCGCGCACCACTGGCGACGGTCGGTCGCGCAGGCGCGCCCCGTGTCGCTTCACGGCCGCACGGCCATCCGTCGAGGAACTGCTGATGCTCGTGTTGACACGTTTGCTCGTGTGTAGTGCGACCGTCGCCCTTGCCGCCTGTGGCGCTGCGAACGGGCTCGGCCTCGGGGATTCGGCGCGACTCGTGGCCATGGCCTATCGTTGCCTGGGCACCATCCCGGTCGCTGCCACCTGGCAGTGGTCGGTGCTCGATACGAGCATCGTGCGCGTCGATGCCGCATCGGGGTGGGTCGTTGCACGGCGCGAGGGGGAGACGCAGGTTGTCGCGCGTGGTGCGGCACCGATCAGTGTGTCGACCACGGCGCGCGTGACGGTGCGTCGCTGATGGTCCGTTCCGTGTTCGTGTCCTCCTCCCGCCTCGTCATGCGTTCGCGTCTTTTCGGTCTCGCGCTGCTGCTCGCCTGCGGCACGCTGGTCCAGCCGGCAATCCACGCCCAGCCGTCGCCGACGCAGTACCGTCCCGATGTGTCGGGGCGCGAAGCGGCCGTCGTGTCCGATCATCCGCTTGCGACGGCCGCCGGTTACGAAGTGCTGCGTCGCGGTGGCAACGCCGTCGACGCCGCCGTCACGGTGGCCGGTGTGCTCGCGGTCGTGCGCCCGCACATGAATGGCGTGGGCGGGGATGCGTTCGGCCTGTTCTACGACAAGACGACGGGACAGGTCACCGCGCTCAACGGGAGTGGTCGCACCGGTGCGCTCGCCACGCCTGCGTTCTTCGCCGCGCGCGGCCACACCACCATGCCGCAGACGGGCGCACTCACCATCACGGTGCCGGGAGCCGTGGCGGCATGGGAGGCGGCGCTCACGAAGTACGGCACGATCACATTGGCCGAAGCGCTCGCACCTGCGATTCGCCTCGCCGCCGATGGGTGGGTCGTCACGAGTACGCTCGAACGTGAGATCAGCAGCGGCGTACGACGGCTCAACGACGGCGGGCGCGCCGGTGCGCTGCTGCGCAATCCCGCGCTCGCCGCGACGCTTACCGCCATTGCGCGCGGTGGCGCCGACGCGTTCTATCGCGGGCCTATTGCCGACACCATCGCGCGATTCGTCGAAGCGCAGGGCGGCTACCTGCGCGCCGCTGACTTCCGCGCACACACGGTCGAGTGGGTCAACCCCATCACGCTCGATGTCGCGGGCGGGCGGCGCGTACACGCGATGCCACCGAACAGTCAGGGTGTCGCGCAACTGCAGCAGCTCGCGCTCGCCGAAGCGTTCGACCTGGCTACACTCGGCCACAACTCCGCCGACTATCTGCACACGCTCATCGAGACGAAGCGCCTCGCCTTTGCCGATCGGGATCGCTGGGTCGCCGATCCGCGTCACGTCGAGGTGCCGGTGGATGCGCTGCTCAATCGCGACTACCTGCGTACGCGCGCGTCACGCGTCGGACCGACCGCGGCGGCGACGGTGACGCACGGCTTCGGCGAACCGGTTGTGAGTGAACCCGCGAGTGGCAACGGGGACACCGTGTATCTCATGGTGGTGGATCGCAACGGCAACGCGGTGAGCTGGATCCAGAGTCTCTTCGCGAGCTTCGGGTCGGGGCTGGTGGAGCCGCACACCGGCGTCGTGCTGCACAATCGTGGCGCGGGTTTCGAACTCAATCCGCGTCATCCGAGCGTGATGGCGCCAGGCAAGCGTCCGTTTCACACGCTCACGCCGATGATCGTGACCGATGCTGGCGGACTGCGCATGACGCTGGGCTCACCGGGCGGGCATGGCCAGCCGCAGTTCCTCACGCAGGTCTACCACAACATCTTCACGTTCGGCATGTCGCCGCAGCGCGCGGTCGAAGCGCCGCGCTTCATTCACGACAGCGGCGTGCGCTCTCAGATCGAGGATCGGGTGGCGCCCGATGTGCTCGACGCGCTGCGCGCGCGTGGTCACCGCATCGACGCCGTGTCCGGCTGGACCGCCACGTTCGGCGGTGTGCAGGTCATTCTCATCGATCCGGTGTCGGGTGCGCGTCGGACGGGTGCCGATCCGCGGCGGGAAGCGTACGCGCTGCCGATCGTGGCTGGTCGCGGCGCTTCCTGCGCATCGGGGGCGATTGACGCGCTGAGGAGTCGTCGCCACGTTTGCTCCATGATCGGGACGCGTCCAGTGGGGCAGCCGACCATGATTTCGAGAGGTGCTGCGCTGTTGGGCGTGCTGCTGGGCACGGCCGTCGCCTGCAGCGCGCCGCCGGCCGACGCGCCGATCGAGTCGCCGGAGTGGGGCATGGACCTGCGCCTCGTGCCAGAAGCGCGTGTCGGTGTGCTCGACGGTGCGCCCGAATACGAACTGGGGCGGGTCGCACAGCTCGCGGTCGGTGCCGACGATGCATTCGTTGTCGGCGATGACGCCGTCCCGGCCGTGCGGATCTTCGATTCCACCGGTCGCGCCGTGCGTGTGATCGGTCGCGTCGGTGACGGGCCAGGCGAGTATCGCTCGATCGGTGGCGTGCGGACGCTACCGGACGGGCGTATCGTGCTTTGGGACAATCGTCGGCGACTGTTGACCACGTACAGCGACACGGGAGCGGTGTTGTCCACCGCGATGGTACCCAGTGGGCTGTTCGGGGATGCGCTGCTGCATGTGGAGCGCGACGGGACAGCGTGGGTGCGCACGATGCTCCTGACATTCGAGCAGGGGCAGAACCCGTTGCTCCGCGACCAGGCACGCTACGCGTGGGTCCGCGTATCGTCGGACGGGGTGGTGCTGGACACCGTTGTCGCACCTGCCTCGGCCGCGCCAGCACGGTCGTTCGTGCTGTGGTCGTCGTCCGGATACGATCGTCCGTTCACGCGCGAGGTCCTGAGCACGGTCACGGTGCTCGGTGAACTCGTGAGCGGTGACAATGCGTCGTACGCTATTGAACGCCGCGCGCACGACGGATCCGTGGCGCGCATCGCGCGCCCGCATCAGGCCGTGTCGGTGGGGGCGGGCGAACGGGCCGAATGGGAAGCGTGGGCGGCGTTTTTCGAGGAACAAGAGCGCAACCGACCGACCGACGAACGGGTCATTCGGGTTGGGCCGGTTGGTGGTGCCTACGTCATTCCCGCGCAGAAGCCGGCGTATCGCGAGCTGCTCAGCGACCTCGAGGGGCGCCTGTGGGTGCGGCGCTACGTGGTCGCGGATTCCGTGCCGGGCACTGGGCGCGCGGCGGGTGATCCGCGGCCGCGCCGCGTGTGGCGTGAGCCGTCCACCTTCGATGTATTCGAACGCGACGGTACGTGGCTGGGCACGGTGACGCTCCCGCCGAACACACGTTTCGCCGAGGCGCGAGGACGCCGGCTCTGGGTGATCGGGACCGGCGAGCAGGGGGAGGACATCGTGGTGCGCTATCGCATCGAATCGCCGTAGCGGCGCGCTTCAGTCATCATCGCCGACGAGCCCGCCGGCGATGGCCGAATGTGAGGCCGTGGGCTCATCCCCGACGCGCGTAGATGCCACCGCTGGCGAGCAGTTCGGCGTGCGTGCCGCTCTCCACGATGCGCCCCTGCTCCATCACGATCAGGCGATCCATCGCCGCGATCGTGGAGAGGCGATGCGCGATCGCGATGACGGTCTTGCCGTCCATGAGGCGATAGAGCGTGTCCTGGATCGCGGTTTCGACTTCGCTGTCGAGCGCGCTCGTGGCCTCGTCGAGCACGAGGATGGGCGCGTCCTTGAGCATGACGCGCGCGAGTGCGACGCGCTGCCGCTGACCGCCCGAGAGCTTCACGCCACGCTCGCCGACGTGCGCGTCGTAGCCGGTGCGTCCCTTCGGGTCGTGGAGCCCGAGGATGAACTCGTGCGCCTCGGCGCGACGCGCGGCGGCTTCGATGGCCGCGTCGTCGGAATCGGGACGACCGTAGGCGATGTTGTCGCGCACGGAGCGGTGTGTCGCGTGCGCGATGTCATGGCCGTCGATCGTGATGCGCCCATGGGTCACGTCGTGAAAGCGCAGCAGCAGGTTGACGAGTGTGCTCTTGCCCGCGCCCGAGCGTCCGACGAGGCCGATCTTCTCGCCCGCGCGAATGTGCAGTGACACCGCGTGCAGCACGGGGCGTCCCGTGCCGTAGTCGAAGGTGACGTTCTCGAAGCGCACCTCACCGCGCGGCACGACGAGCGTCGTGGCGGTGGGCGCGTCGGTCACGGTGACGGGACGGCCGAGCGTCTGCATGCCGTCCTGCACCGTACCGACATGTCACTTCGCCTCGCGAGAAGAGCCAGAGCGCAAGACCCGTGGTGCCGCCGATGAGCACGACGCTCAGCAGCTGATTCACGATCTCGAATCCCGTCACGAGTCGGAGCTGCGCGTGTACGGTGCCAAGGTAGTCGCGCATGGCGGTGCGCGCGTACACGGCTTCGCGCTGCGTGTGCGAGAAGAGCTTGACGGTGGCGATGTTGGTGTACGCGTCGGCGATGCGTCCGGTCATGAGACTGCGCGCGTCGGCCTGTGCCTCGGCGCGTGTCGCGAGGCGCGGAATGAACCAGCGCATTGCCGCCACGTAGCACACGAGCCACCCCACGAACGGCAGCAGCATGCGTGTGTCGAAGCCACCGAGAATGAACGTCATCGACGCGAAGTAGATGACGACGTACACGAGGATGTCGGCCACGGTCATCCACGCGTCGCGCACGGCGCCGGCGGTCTGGATGACCTTGGTGGCGAGGCGTCCCGAGAACTCGTCCTGAAAGAAGCCCAGACTCTGGCCGAGCAGTCGCCGGTGGTATTGCCAGCGGAGCAGCATGGGCAGGTTGCCGGAGAGCGTCTGCTGCTTGAGCATCGCGTTGAGCGCGGCGAGCGCGACGCTGCCGAGCAGGATGCCCGCGAGTAGCCAGAGGGTGCGCGCGTGCGACGTGAAGAGCTGGTCGGGCGGGGTGGCCACGAGCCAGTCGGTGATGTCGCCGAGGTACGCGAAGAGCGCGGCTTCGAAGAGACCGAACGCGGCCGACGTCAGCGTGAGGAGCAGCAGATACCAGCGCGCGCCGACGGTGGAGGTCCACAGGAAGCGCAGGAACGTCGTCGCGAGCGGCGGGGGCGGCGCGTCGGGGAAGGGGTCGAGGCGACGTTCGAAGAAGCGGAGCATGGTGGGTCGAAGCTAACGCCGCGGTCGAACGCGACGGTGGAGCGGGAGGGGATCTTGCAAACCGTCCGGCTGGTTTGTTATACTCCCCGCATGAGCCGTCCAGCCTCCGATCTGCCCGAGCGCGCCGTCCAGGCCGCCATCGAACTCGCCGGCCGCACCGGGGTGCGCAATGTCACCTTCGATGCGGTGGCGGAGCGGATTGGCGCGTCGAAGGGGGCCGTGCTTCACCACTTCCGCACAAAGGGCGCCCTGCTCGACGCGATGGTGACGTCGCTGCTGGCGGTGCACCGGGAGGCGCTCGACGCGGCGCGGGCCGCCGATCCGGAGCCGGTGGGCGCGTTCGCGCGGGCGCTGCTCGCCGTGGCCTCGCCGGCGGATCGGATGACGGAGCGTGGGCTGCTGTCGATCCTGCTCGAGGAGCCGGAGCGGGTGGGCGCGGTGCACGCGTATTGGCGCTGGTGTCACGAGCGACTCGCGGCCGATGGGCTCACGCCTGGCCAGGCGGCGCTGATCATGCTCGCCTCCGATGGGGCGTGGTACACGGAGTTGCTCGGCTTGCCGATGCCATCGCTGGACGCCATGACACGACGAAACACGCCAGAATCGATGCAGTAAAACAACACTCGATCCTCTTCACCGGTCGCTTCGGCGACCCTTTCTTTCGATCCCCTGCAAACCGTCCAGACGGTCTCTCAAGTGCGCCCACTCCTCCGCTTCGTTCGCTTCTGCGCCGCCTCTCTCGCGGTCCTCCTCGCGCTCGCCACCCCGGCCGCCGCCCAGGCGCCGTTCTCCGGTCGAGTCCTCGCTCCCGGCGAGGCCCAGCTCCGCCTCGACCTCCAGTCGCACGTCGCCTCCGACACGGCCTCGAACTCGGCGTTGGACTCTCCGCCACCAACCCGAGAAGCTCGACCGACTTCACCGTCGCCCTCAAGTGGGCCCCGCTCGCCCACACGACCTCACCCGTACAGCTCGCAGTGGGCGCGATGACCCTGCTGCCCATGCAGCGCGACCTGACCGGCGCCGCGATCCGCCCGATGACCCTCCCGTACGCGGCGCTCACCGCCGTCGCCGTGCCGTCGCTCGGCGAGGCCAGCCCGGTGGTGACGGTCGCCGCCTACGGCGTCGACACACCGCGCGCTGGCCCGTTCAGCGATCGCGCCGGCGCCATGATCGGGGTCGATCAGGGGCTTCCGTACGGCGTGGCGCACGCGCTCGGCATGGACGCCGCACAGCTGTCCGTGAACTGGGTGACGGGCAAGACGCTCTTCGGCTACGCGAGCGGTGGCGTCACCTTCCTCAAGGGCAACGTGAACGTGAGTGTTGGTTACGCCCGCGGCAACCTCGCGC
>JALOPN010000165.1 GCA_025453875.1 Gemmatimonadaceae bacterium
GCCGCGAGCTCGCCGGCGGCACGCGCGGCGCGCGCCGTTCGCGCACCGTCGGACACGGTGCGAACCGAGTGCGACAGCGTCTCGTGCAGCAGATCGGTCTCACGTGCCGAGTCGGTGGTACGCTCGTGCAGCGCGTCCAGTTCGGCCACGAGTTGCGCGCGAAGCGTGGTGTCCTCACGATGCCGTGCGTCGTGCACGCGCGCGCGCGCCTGTTCGGCCCATCGCCAGGCGTCAATCGCCTCGTGGATGGGGTCGAGGAGGTCACCACCGTA
Organism: Gemmatimonadaceae bacterium; assembly: GCA_025453875.1. GTDB lineage: Bacteria > Gemmatimonadota > Gemmatimonadetes > Gemmatimonadales > Gemmatimonadaceae > JAABRT01. The sequence goes on from JALOPN010000165.1 coordinate 273, forward strand.
CACGTTGAGCGCGTCGGGGCGTGGTGCCGGCAACTCGGCGATCTCCGATGCCAGCACATCGCGCGCCGCCATCCGATCGCGCAGCGCGCGCACCAGTGCGCGTTGCTGGCGCGCGTTCCAGATCGCGAATCCACCGAGTCCCAGCAGACCGAGTGCGCCGAGCCAGACGTGCACGAGCGATGGCGCGTCGAGCGGCCGAACGCGCACGTGTGCTTCACTGGCGATGAGGAAGAGCGGTGCGCTCCACCACAGGACGCGCTGCGCACTCGACGCGTGCGTGACGGCGAGTGGCAGCAGCACCAGCAGCGGCAGGACGACGAGCGCAGGGGCCCCGAAGTGCACCACCAGCAACGCCAGACCGAGCGCATCGATCGCCGCGAGCGCATGTGATCGCGCGCGAAGACGACCACGCGCCGGCCGCCGTGACACAACGAGTGCCACGAGCCCGAGCACGGCGATGAGCGCAGATGACGCGGCGGCCGACCACGGCGGCAGACGCGACGCGTCGAACGGATCGACCAATCCGACGGCGGGCGCGGCGAGCGCGAACGCCGACGCGGCCGCGATGGCGAGACGCACCGGCGCGACGGCGCGCAGGGTTCGCGCTGCGTCGGTCGACGGCGCGATCTCGGCGGGGGGGGACGACGGACGCGACAGGGACACGACGCGGAGCTTCCGAGGAACACAGACCACGCCTCGGCCGACTGCCGAGGCTCCCCGGAAGGACGATCAGTGCGGCAGTCGCGCCACCAGCTCGGAGGCGGTCGCGAGGCTGTGCACCGCGAGGCCGGCCGCCTCGAGCGCTTCGCGCCCGCCCTCTTCGCGGTCAACGACCGCCAGGACGCCGAGCACCACGCCGCCCTCCGCGCGAATGGCCTCCACGGCCGTGAGCGCCGACCCACCGGTGGTGATCACGTCTTCCACCACCACGACCCGGTCGCCGGCGACGAAGGGTCCTTCCACGCGCTTGCCCGTGCCGTGCTGCTTGGGCTGCTTGCGTACGGTGAATGCACGCACGAGCGGGCCATCACCTCGTTCGGCGGCGAACGCACTGGCGTGTGCGATGGCGTAGGCGATCGGGTCGGCGCCGAGGGTGAGGCCACCGACCGCATCCGGGGTCCACCCCGCGTCGGCCAGCGCCTGCAAGCCGAGGCTGCCCAGCAACCGCTGGCCTTCAGGGCTCATGGTGGTGAGGCGGCAGTCGACGTAGAGCGAGCTGCGCCGACCGGACGCGAGCACAAAATCGCCACGCTTGGCGGACCGCTGCGCCAGCAGATCGAGCAGCTGCGCGCGGGCGTCGGTCCCGCTCACCGGCGGAAGAGGCTCTTCATCTTGCCGAACAGACCGCCGGACTCGTCGTCGTCCTTGCGCGCGGCATCGGCGGCCGGTGCGGTGGGGGCGCGGGCCGGCTGCGGTCGAGCGGCGGGCGCCGCCGCCGGCGCGGCGACCTCAGGCGGTGGGGCAGGTACCGGTTCGCCCCCGCGGGCGACGGCGTCGACCAGCGCCTCGGCGAACTCGCCCACGCCGGCGTACCGGTCGGCCGGCGCCTTCGCGAGCGCCTTCATGATCACGCTCTCGACGATCGCCGTGAAGGTGAGCCCGGGGCGCGCACGGTTGAGTGGCGTGGGGGGCTGCGTGAGCAGCTGCGAGAAGAGCTCGCGCGGCGTCTTGCCCGCGTAGGGCAGCGCGCCCGACAGCAGGAAGTACGCGATGGTCGCGAGCGAGTACTGGTCGGCCGCCGGTCCCACGAGCTCACCCGAGAGCGCCTCGGGGGCCACGTACATGAGCGTACCGACGAAGAAGCCGGCGCGCGTGAGACGCTGGTCGGGGGAGGCCTCGGTGTCGGCCGCGATGCCGAAGTCGAGCAGCATGACATGCCGCTGCTCGGGGTCGTACATCACGTTTTCGGGCTTGAGGTCCCGGTGCACGATGCCCACGTCGTGCGCCGCCTTCACGGCCGCACTGAGCTGCCGCAGGATCTCGGCGACCTCGGCCGGGGGCAGCGGTCCCTTCCGCTCGGCGTACTTCTCGAGCAGTTCGCCAGCGGCCCAATCGATGGAGAGGTAGTACCGGCCGTTGTCCGCTTCGCCGAAATCGAGCGTGCGGACGATGTTCGGGTGCACGACCCGCTGGCCGAACTGCGCCTCGCGGAGGAAGCGCTGCACCGCCGTCCGGTCGTGCCGCAGCTTCTCGCGCAGCACCTTGATGGCGACCGTGCCGTGCGTCGGGTGCTCGGCGCGGTACACCGTGGAGGTGCCCCCTTCGCCGACCTTGGCGCGCAGCGTATAGCCCGCGAGTGTTGAACCGACCAGTGACTCCATGGACACGCGGCGAACGTAACCCGCGCGACAGCAAGGAGCAAGACAGCGCGACAGGAATTCGACACGCCGAGGGCACGAACCGACGGTCTGTGCGGTACACTTACCTGAATCTCACCTCGTACGCGTCGCGCCCCCGGGGCCGCGCGCGTCCCCTCGTCGCTTTCGCCGAGTTCGGCTCCATGGTTCCGTCGCACGGCCTTCGGGCGCTCCTGTTCGCCCTGTCGCTCACCTCACTGGCGGCCTGCGCTTCCCGTCCGGCGGTTGGAAGCGACGGCCGCCCCCGCGCCCGTCCGGCGACAACGGAGGCACAGGAGGCGATCCTCTCCCCCGTCAATGTGCTCGAGTTGTATCGGGGCATGGGGCTCATCGCGGCGCGCGGCATCATCCCCTTCGTGGCCAGGGTGGCGTTCCTGCCCGACCGCACCAGCGACTCCACGCTCGTCCTCGTTTCGATGTCGATGGCGCCCCGCGCGATCGCGTTCGCGCGCGAAGGGGAGCAGTACGCGGGCCGCTACACCGTGCGACTCGACTTGCGCCGCGGGGTGACCCTCGTGCGACGGCTCGAAGGGACGGAGACGATCCGTGTCGCCACCTTTCGCGAAACGTCGCGGGCCGACGAAAGCGTGATCTGGCAGCAGTACGTGCGCGTCGCGCCGGGTGAGTACTCCCTCAACCTGGGCGTGCGCGATGAGGGCAGCCCGCGGGCGGCGGCCGAAGAAGTCACCGTCACGGTTCCGCGTCTCGCCTCCCGCACGCTCGGCTCGCCGGTGCCCGTGTACGAGGTGGTCGCCCGCTCGTCACCCGACTCGTTGCCGCGGCTGCTCGCGCGGCCGCGCGCCACGGTGCTCTTCGGCGGCGACTCCGTGGTCCCGGTCTACGTCGAAATCGGCGGGACACGCGAAGCAACGCGGGTGCGCGCCGAAGTCGTGGGCGAGGGCGACGCGGTGCTCTGGCGCGACTCGACGGTGCTGCTCGGGCGCGGCGGTGATCTCGTGAGCGGGACGGTGCTGGTGCCGGGGGCCGACATCGGCGTCGGTGTGGTCACGCTGCGCGTCATGCAGGCCGACCGTCCCGATACGGCCGCGACGCGTCTGCTCGTCACGCTTGGCGATGATCTGCCGGTGGCCGGATTCGACGAACTCGTGCGCTACCTGCGCTTCTTTGCGCCCGAGTATCGCCTCGAGCCGCTCACGAAGAGCACGGGCGCCGAGCGTGCGGTGGCGTGGAATGCCTTCCTCAAGGCCACCGATCCGAACCCCAGCACGTCCGAGAACGAGGCGCTGCGCGAGTACTTCGCGCGCATTCGCCTCGCCAACCAGCGCTTTCGCGACGACGGACAGATCGGGTGGTTGAGTGAACGTGGCATGGCGTTCGTCGGACTTGGTGATCCCGACAACATCATCGAGCCCGTCACGCAGGACATGATGCAACGCAATCGCCAGCAGGTGTGGGTGTACACGCGCTGGCGGCTCCAGCTGGTATTCTTCGACCAGACGGGACTCGGTCGGTGGCGGCTGTCGCCGAGCGCGTCCTCCGAGTTGCAGGCCGCCATCCGGCGGCGTCTGGCCGAACTGCCCTGAGTCCATGTCCGCTTCTTCCGATGTCGCCCGCCCGTCCGCCCCGCGCCTGTTCCTGGTGGACGGGTATGCGCTCATCTATCGCGCCTTCTTTGCGCTGATCAATCGTCCGCTCACCACGCGACACGGCGAAAACACCTCCATCGCGTGGGGCATCGCGAACTTTCTCAAGCGACTGCTGGCCACGCATCGCCCCGAGTATCTGGCCTGGGTGCACGACGCCGGCGCGAGCTTTCGCGACACGCTCTACCCCGAGTACAAGGCCACACGCGAGAAGCTCGCCGACGACCTGCAGGCGGATTTCGACACCGGTCTCGAGCGTGTGCGCGAGCTGCTGCGCGCGTACGACATCCCGATCTTCGCGGTCGAGGGCTACGAGGCCGACGACGTGATCGGCACGATGGCGCGCCTGGGCGCCGAGTCGGGGCTCGATGTGGTGATCGTGTCGGGCGACAAGGACTTTCATCAACTGGTGCAGCCGCGCGTGTGGCTGCTCAATCCCGGTCGTGGCGGACCGGCGGCAGTGGATGAGCAGTGGGTGGGCATGGCCAACGCGAGCGATCGGCTCGGCGTCCCACCGGAGCGCGTGGTGGATTACCTCGCGCTCGTTGGCGACGCGTCCGACAACGTGCCGGGCGTGAAGGGCATCGGCGAGAAGGGCGCGGTCGAACTCATCACGCAGTTCGGCTCGATCTCGAGCGCCTGCGCGTGGGATCGCCCGACCGTGACGCACTGCGTGTGCTGTACCAGACGCTCGAGTTCAACTCGCTGCTCAAGGACGTGGGCGGCGCGTCGAGCGAGCGAGCGCCAGCGCCGAGTGCTGGTGGCGCGACGGACACCGCCGAGTCGCAGGGCGCGTTGGCGCTCGAGGTGGGCGCGTCTCCCGCGACGCGCGAAGGACCGCCAGTCGTGCCCATGCAGATCGGGGCGTCGGGTGTGCCGGTGCGCACCGACGCGCAGTACGCCATCGCGGACACGGTCGATGCAGTGCAGCACGTGATTGCCCGCGCGCGTTCGACCGGTCGCGTGGCGTTCGATACCGAAACCGTGATTGACCCGGATGCGCCGCTCACGGTCGATCCGCTCCGCTGCACGCTGGTTGGCCTCTCGCTCG
>JALOPN010000166.1 GCA_025453875.1 Gemmatimonadaceae bacterium
CGCGTCGGCGAGCCCCGTGACGGCCACCGCCTCATCGAGGCGCGGCATGGTGAGGGGCAGCACGTCCTCGAGCAGCGCATCGTCGCTCCCGAGGTGCACGCCGAGTCGCGCGAGGATCTCATCCGCCGGACGCGTGAGAAAGCGCAACAACGTCGCGAGCGGCAGGATGTGACGCGGCGCGACGACGCGCTCCGCCACGGATCGCACGTGGCGACGCTCACTCCGACTGTCGGTTCGACGCACGAGGGCGTTGGCGGTGCGCGCGGCGATGGCATCGTACGATGGGACGCCGCGCGTGCCGGTCGCGTCGTCGAGGAAGGCGCGACGACTGAACGATTGCAGCGGAACCTCACGCATCACATGCTCGCGCCACGCCGTGGTCGCAGACGGCGACTCGACCGATCGCACGACGTCGTGCACCACGTCCTCGAGCGCGGTGATGGCCACGCTCGGCGGGAGGCGCATCGTCCCGGCACGATTCCAGCCGGTGTAGGTCACCACGAGCTGATCCTGGGCCATCGTGACGGCATCGAAGACCGACTGGAGCTGATCGCCACGCTCGTCGGGATCACCGGGTTGTGGTGACGCGGAGAGGGTGTCAAACCACGGCGTCGTGCTGCGACCCGGGAAGCGTTCGTCATCCATGCCCAGCAGGGCGATGACACGGGCGGGCCGCACCCATCCCGCCGACAGCGGCGCGACCGTGATCCCGCCAAGCCGTCCCGGTGTGGTGAGCACCTCTTCGAGCCGATGCTCCAGCAGCGCGGCGAGACCACCCGCGGTGTGTTCGACCGTCGAGCTGCGACCAAGCGCCTGCATCACATCGCGCACACGCGACGCACTCGTGGCGTATGCACCGTCGTCACGCACGAGCACGCGCAACGTTTCATCCACGAAGGTTGCCCAGTCGGCGAGTGAACGCGCGGTGCGGGCGTCGACGACCGCGTCGAGCACGCAACGCACCGCGCGAACCGCGCGCCCTGCCAGCACAACGCGTTCACCCTCGAGCCCCGGCACTGGAGCGTAGCCCGCGGTGTGCGTATCGGCTGTCTCCCCATCATCGAGCACGGCCGTGCCGAGCAGCACGCGGTGCAGCGCGCGTTGCCAGGTGCCGTGGTCATCAAGGCCCATTGCCTGGCGCTCCGGATCATCGGCATCGATGCCCCAGCGCACGCCGGCGGCGCGAAACCACTCGCGCACGAGCGGCGTATCCGCGGAGGTCACGCCGAACTGCTCGGCCACCGGGCCACGTTCCACCAGCGCCAGCACACGACTCGCGGTCACGCGCGTCTCCGCGAGTGCCAGGAGTTGCAGCAGCACATCGGCGACGGGATTCAGGGTGCGCGGCGCACGCCCTTGCACGTGCAGAGGGAGCGCTGGTGGATCGCGCCGCGACACGCGCTCGTCGACCGGCGACGCATCGCGCGCGCCACCCAGCGGAAGGAGCGCCTGCAGCAGCGGCACGAAACGCGCCGGGTCGGGCGTCAGGATCAGGATGTCCCGTGGTTCGAGCGTGGCATCGGCGTCGAGCGCGCCGAGCAGGACGTCGCGCAGCACTTCAACCTGACGCAGCGCCCCATGACACGCGAGCACCCGCAGGGACGCATCGTCGGGCGCGGGGAGAAACGCGCGCGGCTCGAGCACCGTGTGGCTGGAGCTGCGCAGCGCGTGTTGCACGGCCGCAAGCAGTCGCCGTGATTCGCTGCGCGCGACGGGTTGCGTGCGTACAACGCTCGCGACATCACCGACCACGCGATGCACCAGTCGCAGCGCATCCACGCGCGCGCGATCGAGACGCAGCGTCGTGGCGTGCAGCGCCTGCTCCCACGCGAGATCGTGCTCCGTGAACAGCGCCACGCCGGCTTCCGTGGCGGCATGCACGAAGAGGTGCACGTGAACATGCGTGGCAAGCGCGCGGGCGATGTGCAAATGCGCCGGCGCCAGTCGCCCGTGATGCACGAGCAGCCAGCGCGGCGACAGCTCGCCTGCACGCGATGATGCCAGTGTGCGACACGTGGCGTCAAACGCGTCGGCCGGCCCCACGTCGCGCGCGCGGTGCACCAGCAGGGCCCGCCACAGGTGTGCCTGCCAGGCCTCGGTGGGTTCCATTGGCACCGTCCCGCGCTCCCACGACAGGACGCGGTCGTGCCGATGCAGCAGGTAGCGTTCGAAGGTACGCGCCATGCGTGTGGCCCACTGCACAAGCACGCTTCCGATGGCGGGCGCGTGGGCGCCCTGCTCGTCGCGGAGATGCTGCAGCTCGGGCGGAAGCAGCGTAGGGTCACGCTGCACCATGGCGAGTACATCGAGCGTGAGCGTGGCCGCACTCGTGGGCGCGGCGCCGGTGGCCCAACGCTCCAGCTCCTGCACGAAGCGCGACGGTGAGCGCACATCGACGTTGGTGACGATATCGAGCCGTTCGGCGAGCGCGAGGCGCAACCATTGCTCCACGCCGCGCCCGCCCACCACGACCATGTCCGTGGCGAACGGATCGGCGCCCGGCGGCGGGACGCGCAGCACGGCAGCCATCGCGTCGGCCAGGTCGGGCAAAGTCAGGAGCGGGTAGAGGTGAAGCGCCATGACGGGCAATATCGCGCCGGTTGGTGACAGACGGGGGGACCCGCTACCCTTCGCGGACTCATGTTCACCCTGTTTGTCATCGTCTTCCTGGACCTCGTCGGGTTCGGGATGATCATCCCGGTCTTCCCGTTCTACGCCGAACGAACCGGGGTCGACCCGGCGTCCGTCATCTTCTTCCTCGGGCTCTACTCGCTCGGGCAGCTGGTGGGGTCGCCGATCTGGGGATCATTGTCCGATCGCATGGGGCGTCGGCCGGTGCTGATCCTCACGCTGTTCGGCAACGTGGTGGCGAGTGTCATGCTCGCCTTCGCCGATTCCGGGTTCACGCTGGCCCTCTCGCGCATTGCGGCCGGCCTCGCCGCCGGCAACGTGAGCACCGCGTACGCGTACGCCACCGACATCACCACCGATGCGACCCGACCGAAGGCGCTCGGCCTGCTCGGGTCGGCGTTCGGGCTCGGATTCATCGCGGGTCCCGCGTTGGGCGGCCTGCTGGCCGGCAATGACGCGGCTGGTGACGGCCTGATGCGCGTCGCCTGGGGTGCGGCCGGCATGTCGCTGCTCGCGTTCGTGCTCACGCTGGTGAAGCTGCCCGAATCGCTGTCGGACGAGCTGCGTGCCGTCTCTCGCAACCGCCCCCGTCGCGGTTTCGCGACGTACTGGGTGCGTCCCGGCCTGCGCGAAGTACTCCTGACGGGGATCGTCGTGATCGGCGCGGTGGCCATCTTTCAGAGCACGCTCGCGTTGTGGGCCGCGGAGTATCTGGGTGTCGGTCCGCGCACGCTCGGCTGGATCTACGTGTTCACCGGTGTGGTGAGCGTGGCGGTGCAGGTGTGGATGACGGCGCCGCTCACGAAGCGCTTCGGCGCGTACGCGCTGGCGAAGAGCGGCATCGTGTTCGTGGCGCTCGGCATGGCCGCCGTGCCGCTCTGCGGGGCGATCCCGCCGCTGCTGGGCGCGCTCGGCGTGTTCGGACTGGGCTCGGCGCTCCTCAATCCCACGTTCGGCAACCTCGTGGCCGGCTTGAGCGACGCCGACGAGCGCGGCGCGGCCTTGGGGGCGTACCAGAGCGCGGCGTCGTTCGGGCGCGTCATCGGCCCGTTCACGGCGAGCGGCGTGGCCACGGTATCGAACCTGTCGTGGCCGTTTGTCGTGGGCGCCGTGGTGAGCGTGGCCGGCATCGCGCTGGTGCACCTGGCGCAGGCGCGGGCACCGCAGCGGGGCGCGGCGACGTCCGTCTGAGGGTGGCTGGAAAGCGCCGGCCAACACCTCGAACACTTGCATAGCTATGCAACTGTGCGCACATTCCCCCAATGCCTGCCCGAGCCCGCCCGCTCACCCCGACCTGCGCCCCCACCGATCACGGCGCCACCGCGTCGCCCCTACTGGCCCCCTCGGCCCGCACCGCCGACCGCGCCGCGCGCATCCTGCGCGCCATGGGCGACCCGGCCCGCGTGCGCCTGCTCGCCGAACTGGCCGCCGGCCCGCGCTGCGTCACCGAGCTCGCCCAGGCCTCGGGCGATGGCCTGCCCGTCGTCTCGCAACGCCTCCGCGTGCTCCGCTCCGAAGGGCTCGTCCAGTCGCAGCGCGACGGCAAGCACGTGCTCTACTCGCTGGAGGACGCGCACGTCCTGCAGCTCCTCGTCACCGTTCTCGCGCACGCCGGCGAGGACCGCATCGCCGCCCTCTGAGCGGCCCCCCTCTCCGGAGACCTCCCCATGACCGTGCACACGAATCACCCGCACATCCACGGCCCCAACTGTGGACATCACGCCATCCGGCACGGCGATCACGTCGACTATCTGCACGACGGACATTTGCATCATCAGGCCGACGGCATCGTGACGGAGCATCACCTCGACGTCAGCGGCGACAACCCGGCCGCCTGCACCGGTGGACACACCTGCACCGGTCACGACGCCGCGCACGTGCACGGACCGAACTGCGGTCACGAAGCCGTCCCGCACGGCGATCATGTCGACTACCTCGTGGACGGCCATCTGCACCATCAGCACGACGGCCACTGCGATCACCACGGCGCCCTCGCGCTCGCGTAACGCACACACGCGTCACGTCGCGCGCCGTCATCCCCACCGACGGCGCGCGACGCGCGGCAGTCAGTACCCGATCGACGTTGTCGCGTCGCGAATGATCGCCGCACTCTTCGCGAGCGCGTCGGTCTCCGCCGCATCCACGTCCGGCTCGAACGTGTGCAGCACCCCCGCGCGTCCCACCACGTGCGCGCGCTCACCGTGAGCACCGCGCGTTCATCATCGCGCACCGCATCCACGATGCGCGCGATCGCTGCCCCAATGCCGAAGCTCGTGAAGCCCTTGCCTTCGAGAATACGGTAGCCGGCGCGCCGCACCTCTTCATCGATCCGCGCGCGCACCGCGGGCGTGATCGGTCGGGTCGGCCCAGCTGCTCGGCCACCGCCAGCAACGGCAAGCCGCCCACGCGCGCGCTCGACCAGGCGAGCACCTCGCTGTCGCCGTGTTCGCCGAGCACGTCGGCATGAATCGACGTGGCCGCAATACCGAGGTGCGCGGACAGCTGTGCACGGAAGCGCAGCGTGTCGAGAATCGTACCGGTGCCGATCACGCGTTCCGCGGGCAGCCCCGCGATTTGCGCCGTCACGTGCGTCATCACATCCACCGGATTGGACGCCACCACGAGCAGCGCACCCGGCGCGTGCCGCACCACCTCGGGCACGACACTGTCGAAGATGCGCGCACTCTTCTCGAGGATCGCCATGCGTGTCTGCCCGGGCTCGATGCTCGGACCGCACGCGAGCACCACGATGTCGAAGCCCGCGAGCGACGACATCGGCCCGCTCGTCACGCGCACCGGCTGCGCCACCGGCACAGCGTGCGCGACATCCATCGCCTGCGCCGACGCACGCTCCGGCGACACATCCACCAGCACCACATCGGTGGCGCTGCCGCGCAACGCGAGTGCGTACGCAGCCGTCGCCCCGACGTGTCCGGCGCCCACGATACCCACCTTCATCGTGCGGCGCTCCGCGTGAACCCGCTCATCAGTTGCGCGCCGATACCGCGAACGTCACGTCGATATCCGTCTCACCCTGGCACGACGTCGACGTGCCCACCTTCGGCGCATCATCGTAGTGGCAGAGCACGACGCGCAGATTGCCGTTCTGTCCACCCGCCGTCGCGCCAACCAGTGCCGTGAACGCCAGGCCGAGCGGACGCCCCTGACCATCCCGATCGGTTGTTGTCAACGACAACCCGCTCGGCGCGAGACCACCGGCCACCGCGTAGTACACGCGATGTTCGTTCGCTTCCCTGAGCACTTCCTCGTTGCGGTCCTCGATCGGATTCGCCAGCCGATTCTCGAACTTGATGCTGCCCGTATAGCTACCGGCCGCCACGAGGCTCAGCGCGCCCACCTGCGCCGTCGGCGCCTGCGGGCCATTGCCGTCCGGATCGTCGATGTACGCCGTGATAGGCGCACCACCGCCGACCGGCGTGAAGGTGATGGTGACGCGCGAGATGAGTTCGGTTTCACCGCCGGGCGCGGTGCTGGACTCCCCGCAGGCAGCAATCAAACCAAGCGTGAGAACCGACGCACCAAGCGCGAAACGACGTGCGATCAACATGTTGCAGCTCCAGAGTGAAGAGAGAGAAGGCCCAACCACAACGTCACGAACCGATCGGCACGCGAACACGCACCACCACATCGCGTCCGGGATCGTTCACGAACAACCGATAGCGACTCAGGTAGTCGCGATACCTTGTATCGAACGCGTTGGTGATCGACACCGACACATCGAGGGGATGCCGGAACAGCCGCGCCGCGCTCGTTCCCGCCTCAAGCTGCAGCAGTGCGTAGCCGGCGGTGGGCAGCGTGTAGATCGTGCCCTCGGGAACGCCGTCCTGTCGGCGGACGAGCACGCTGCCGAGTCCGAGATGCCATGCACCGAGCGATCCACGTCGCCCATGCAGGCGCGCCTGCAGCAGCGCACGATCGGCCGGCATATCGAAGAGCGCTTGCGCCGTCGTACGATTCGTGCCACGCACCATCGTGCCCGTCGCCTGCAGCTCGACGCGGTCCACCGGCGACCAACGCGCGGCGAGCTCGACACCACGCAGGCGCGCGCGCGTCTGCGCGTAGTTGAACGCCGGGAACGTTCCGCGCAGCGTCACCACCGGGTCGCGCGGCTGCAGGAAGATGAAGTCGCGCACCGTGTTGTCGTACGCCGCGATGTCAAGCGAGCTGCGCGCGCCCACGTAGCGAACGCCGGCCTCCACGCCCAGCGATCGCTCGGCGCCCAGATCGGCCTGGCCGAGTTCGTACTGCGCGGAGCCGTGATGCACCCCCTGCGCATAGCGCTCGTTCACGGTGGGCGGTCGCCACGCGCGCGCGACACGCACGGAACTCTGCCACGCATCGCTGATCCGCCACGACGCCCCGAGCGATCCCGCAAACCCCGACCACGACTTGGTGCCCGCGGGACTGCGAATGCCGGCGTCGGCGAACGCGATGGTCGTCTGACGGAACACATCACCGCGGGCGCCCGCCGTGATCGTGAGTCGGTCGCGACTCCACTCCTCCTGGCCGAACACCGCGCCCTGATACAGATCGTAGCCGGGAATGAGGAACGCCTTGCCGATCGTCTGGTTGCCCTGCTGCATCACCGTGCTGCCCACCGTGCCCGTCAACCCACGCCA
>JALOPN010000167.1 GCA_025453875.1 Gemmatimonadaceae bacterium
GCGTGGTAGCGGTCGCTGATCCGGGGCGATGAACGCAGACGGCCGGCGCATATGCACCGGCCGTCGTCTATTGCGTCAGTCGTCGAAGTCGAATCGGTAGATATCCTCGACGGGCGAGCCGGGCGCGCGCTCGACGAGCGGATGGATGATGCCGTCGCTCAACCGATACACCCAGCCGTGCAGATACGGGCCATTCCGATCCTTCCAGGCACGTTGGACCACGGTGGTCTTCGCCAGATCGTAGACCTGCTCGATCACGTTGAGCTCAACGAGCCGATCGACGCGCGCGGACTGGTCCTCGATCGCCTCGAGCTCCTGCTGATGGAGCCGATAGACGTCCTTGATGTTGCGCAGCCACTTGTTGATCAGGCCGAACGACTTGTTGGTCATCGCCGCCGCGACACCACCGCAGCCGTAGTGGCCGCACACGATGACGTGCTTGACCTTGAGCACGTTCACCGCGTACTCCAGCACCGAGAGCATGTTCAGGTCGGTGTTGACCACCATGTTCGCGATGTTGCGGTGCACGAACACCTCGCCGGGGAGCGTGCCGGTCACAACGTTGGCCGCCACCCGGCTGTCACTGCAGCCGATCCAGAGGACCTCGGGTGACTGCACGTTCTCGAGGCGTTTGAAGTAGTCGGGGTCCTTCGCGCGCTCGAACTCGGCCCACGCCTTGTTGCGCGCGAGCATGGCTTCCTTCATCGGCATGACACGGGGAGCTGGGGGAGTCACTGGGTGGCGCTCGACCAGGCGATTGGTCAACGCCCTGTGGCGCGCGCGACGGACCGAACCCGGTGCCGCGCGCCCCTTCGGGATACGCTGTGGCGTCACGCAGGCCGCGTCAATGCGTCCGGCGGCGAGGCGCGGTGGAGCGACGTGCGCGACCGGGCACCGCCCCCCCGCCCCGTCCATTACTTTGCCAGCATGGCTTCTCTCGCCCCTTCACCGTCGACCTCGCTGAACGAGGCGCTGAACGCGGAGCTCGAGGAGCTGGCCGCCCGCGGCCTGCGTCGCAGCCTCCGCGCCGTCCGCCAGCGCCGCGCCGGTACCGTCCTGCTCGATGGCGAGCGCACGGCCGACTTTGCCTCCAACGACTACCTCGGCCTCGCCGCCGACCCGCGTCTCGCGCGGGCCGCCGCCGCGGTGCTCGAGTCCGAAGGGACCGGGGCCAGCGCGGCGCGCCTCATCACGGGCAACCACCCGGTGCATGAGGCGCTCGAACGCGAACTCGCCGCTTTCAAGCACGTTGAGCGGGCCCTGCTCTTTCCGAGCGGGTACATGGCCAACGTGGGTACGATCCCGGCGCTCGTGGGCCCCGACGACGTCATCTACAGCGACGCGCTCAACCACGCCTCGCTGATCGATGGCATGCGCCTCGCGCGCGCCACGGTGCGTGTCGTACCGCACACCGACCTCGATGCGTTGGAGCGACTGCTCCGCGAGGACGCCGGTCGATTCCGCCGCTCGCTCATCATCACCGAGGGCGTCTTTTCGATGGACGGGGACCTGTCTCCCCTCGAGCCGCTCGTGGCACTCGCGCGCACCTTCGGCGCGTGGACGTACGTCGATGATGCACACGGGACCGGCGTACTTGGCGCCACGGGACGCGGCGCGCTCGAGCAGTGCGGCGTGCTCGGACAGGTCGACGTGGTGGTCGGCACGCTTGGCAAGGCCCTTGGCACGACGGGCGCCTACGTGGCCGGCTCGAACACGCTCATCGAGCTGCTGCTCAACCGCGCCCGATCCTTCATCTTCACCACCGGCACGCCCCCCGCGATGGCGGCGGCGACGCTCGAAGCGATGCGCATCGCACAGAATGAACCGTGGCGTCGCGAAGCGGTGCGCGCGCGCGCGAGTCGGTTGCGTCAACGGCTGCGGCTCGATGGCCGCGACGTCCCCGGCATGCCCGATGGCCACATCGTACCCGTGCACGTGGGTGATCCCGTGCGCACGATGCGCATCGTCGCCGACCTGCGTCGACGCGGCTTTCTCGTGGGCGGTGTCCGTCCGCCCACAGTACCCGCTGGTACATCACGCCTGCGCATTTCCGTGAGCGCGATGCATCCGCCCGAACTCATCGATGCGCTCGCTGCCAACCTCATCGACGCGTTGAACGCGTCTGGTGCGAACCGCGCATGAACGACGCCGACAGCCCACTTGGCGCGATCGTTGGCGCGCGCGCGTACTCGGCCGACGAACAGTCGCTGCTGCTGCTCGATCAGGCGCACGCCTGGCATCCGTACACGCAGCATCAGGGGATGGCGCTGCCGTTGCCGATTGCCCGGGCCGACGGCGCGTGGCTATACGAAAGCAACGGACGGCCCGTGCTCGATGCGATCTCGAGTTGGTGGGTCACCACACACGGGCACTGCCGCCCGGAGATCGCGGCGGCCATCGCCGAGCAGGCGCGTACGCTCGATCATGTGATGTTCGCCGGATTCACACACGAACCGGCGGCGGAGCTCGCGGCGGCGCTCGTCTCGCGCCTTCCGCGTGGTCTCGCGCGTGTCTTCTTCAGCGACAACGGATCCACCGCCGTGGAAGTCGCGATCAAGATGTCGCTGCAGGCGTTCGCCAATCGTGGCACACCACGCCGCCTCATCGCGGCGCTCGATCACGCGTATCACGGCGATACGTTCGGCGCCATGGCCGCGAGCGGTCGCGGCGTCTTCACGACGCCCTTCGAGTCGCTCTTCTTCGAGGTGGCGCGGCTCCCCGATCCGTCCGAGGGCGACACGCTCGCCGCGCTCGACGCGCTCATTGATGCGCGCGGCACTGAACTCGCTGCCGTCATCGTGGAGCCGCTGTTACTCGGCGCTGGTGGCATGCGCGTGTGGGACGAACGGTCGCTGCAGGGCATTCGCACACGAACGCGTGCGGCCGACGTGCACCTCATTGCCGATGAAGTCCTCACCGGCTTCGGGCGCACGGGACCGATGTGGGCGTGCGATCGCGCCGATGTCGCGCCCGATCTGATGTGTCTCTCGAAGGGACTGACGGGCGGGTTTCTCCCGCTGGGCGCGACGGCCGCGACCGAGCGCATCTTCGACGCGTTTCTCGGCGAGCGCACGAAGACGTTCTTTCACGGGCATTCGTACACCGCCAACCCCATCGCCTGCGCTGCCGCACGTGCCGCACTCACGTTGCACGACGACGAGAGTGATGATGCGCGCGTGATGCTCGAAGTCGCGCAGGCGCATCATCTCGAGGCGCTGCGTGGTCATCCCGGCGTGCGCGCCACTCGACAGCTGGGTACGGTCGCCGCGGTCGAGCTCGAGGGCACCTCGGGCTATCTGAGCGAGGTTGGCCGGGCCCTGAGCGCCTTCGCGCTGCAGGAAGGCGTGCTGCTGCGCCCGCTGGGCAACGTGGTCTATGTGCTGCCGCCCTACTGCATTGGCACCGACGCGCTGGCGCAAGCGCACGATGTGATCGCACGCTTCCTCGACGGCGAACGCGCCGACCACGACGGAGCCGGCGATGTCGACTGATCGCACGGTGCGCCTCGGCATCACCGGGACCGACACCGAAATCGGCAAGACGGTTGTGTCGTGTGCCCTCGCGTCACTCGCGCGTGCACGTGGCATGTCACGGGCCGTGATGAAGCCCATGGAGACGGGCGTCATGGACCGGACGCGCGTGGACGGTCCGTCCATGCGCAGCGATGCCGATCGGTTGCGCGATGCGGCTGGTGTGCAGGACTCGCTGGAGCTGATTCGGCCCATCGCCCTGGTCGAGCCGCTCGCGCCCATGGTGGCGGCGCGACGTGCCGGGCGCACGCTCGATCTGTCGGCGCTCGACCGCGCCTTCGATCAGCTGCGCGTCGATCGCGACGTGATCATTGTCGAAGGCGCGGGCGGATTTCTCGTGCCGATCACGCCCACCATGCACTACGGGCATCTGTTCTCGCGCTGGCAGTGTGAGCTGATCATCGTGGCCGGCAACCGACTTGGCGTGCTCAATCACACGCTGCTCACCGTGCAGGCCGCGGAGTCCCTCGGTCTCCGCGTCCGCGCCATCGTGCTCACATCGCTCACCGGTCGCGACGCCACGGTGGCCGAGGCCACCAACTTCGACGCGCTCGTCACGCTGGTCCCGCACATTCGCTGTTTGCGTTTCCCCTGGGTGGATCGGTGGGAAGACCCGGACGCGCTCGCGGCCGCGGCCGAAGGCGCCGGCTTCGCCGAGTTGCTCGCGCCGCGCGCGTAGGCATCCATTCCGCTCGACCTTTCAGATTGCCTTGTCCCGAGACTCATGACCACGTTCTCCGAGACTACCACGGTGTGGCCTGACTGGAACGCCCTCGCCGATCGCTCGCTCGCCGGCGATGTCCTCACGCGTGACGAAGCGCGAGCCGTGCTGTCCGCCCCCGACGCGCTGCTGCTCGATCAGCTCGCAGCGGCGTACCGCGTGCGGCGCGCGGCGTGGGGCAACCGGGTGCGGCTGCACTTCCTGCTCAATGCCCAGAGCGGGCTGTGCCCCGAGGACTGCGGCTACTGCTCGCAGTCGGCGATTTCGGCCGCGGAGATCGAGAAGTATCCCATGCTGGCCCAGGAGAAGATCCTCGAGGCCGCCGATCGTGCCGCGCAGCTCAAGGCGGGCACGCTGTGCATGGTGATCTCCGGGCGCTCCCCCGGTGAGCGCGTCTTCGGCAAGGTGCTCGACGCGGTACGTGCCGTGCGTGAGAAGCACGATCTCAAGATCTGCGCGTGCCTCGGCCTGCTCAACGAAGAGCAGGTGGGTCGCCTCAAGGAGGCAGGCGTCGAAACCATCAATCACAACCTCAACGCATCGCAGCGCTTCACCGAG
>JALOPN010000168.1 GCA_025453875.1 Gemmatimonadaceae bacterium
CAGAAACCCGAGGATCGTGCTGGGGTGCGCCGGTAGCCCCGCCCCCACGAGCGCCGACAGCGCGGCCGACGCGCCCGGGACCGGGACCACCCGATGCCCGGCGTCCACCACGGCGCGGACCAGGCGTTCCCCCGGATCGGACAGCAACGGGGTCCCCGCGTCACTCACGAACGCCACGGCCTCGCCGGCGGCCAGCGCGGCGACGAGCGCGGTTGCAGCCCGCGCCTCGTTGTGCTCGTGCGCCGACTGCGTGGGCGTACGAATGCCGTACCGCGCGAGCAGCGTGCGTGTGTGGCGCGTGTCCTCGCAGAGAATGCGCTGCACGCCGTCGAGCACGGCCAGAGCGCGCAACGAAAGATCCCCGAGGTGGCCGATCGGTGTGCTCACAACATAGAGCACACCGGCCTCGACCGCCTCGGGGATCAGGCGAAGAGCCGTGTCCGTCGCGTCACGCGCGTCGGTCTCGGCGCCCGCCACCGCTCAACCGTCAACCGGCGTGCTGCGCGATCTTCGCTTCGAGCGCCGGACGCGGCACGGCACCCACCACCTGATCGACGAGCTTGCCGTCCTTGAAGAACAGGATCGTGGGGATCGAGCGCACGTTGAACTTCATCGCCGTCATCTGATTCGAATCGACGTCGAGCTTGGCGACCTTCACCTTGTCGGCGTGATCGACCGCGAGCTGCTCCACGATCGGCGCGATCATGCGGCACGGCGCACACCAGGTCGCCCAGAAGTCCACCATCGCGAGCCCGTCGTGGGCCTCGATCTCGGTGGCGAAAGTTGCATCGGTCACTGCCAGCGCGTTGGCCATTCGGTGCTCCGTGGGGTGCGGACGCCTCGTCCGCCCACCATTGCTCAGGATTAGGTTGAAGGCGATTCACCCATGACCACCCACGCCATGTCCGACTCGCCCCGCCGCGGTACGCGCATCGCCCACATCGGGATCGCTGTGCGTGCCCTCGACGAACTGCTGCCCTTCTATCGCGACATTCTCGGGATGCCCGAGGTGCCGCTCGACGACGCCGACGGCGCGTCGATCGCCGGTCTTGCCGCCGGTGAATCGCTCGTCGAACTGCTCGAAGCGAAGGATGCCGGCTCCCCGATTGCCCGTTTCGTGGAGAAGCGAGGCCCCGGGATCCATCACGTCTGCTTCGCCGTGGACGACCTCGATGGCACCCTGGAGCGGTGCCGCGCGGCCGGCCTGCGGCTCATCGACGAGACGCCGCGCATTGGCGCCGAAGGCAAACGCATCGCCTTCCTGCATCCGTCCGCGACCGGTGGTGTGCTCGTCGAGTTGTCTGAATACTAGCAGCGGCCGCCGGGGGAACCAGCGGCCGCCTCTGTCACGTATTCCAACGTCGGGCTGGGGGTTCCCAGCGGTCCCGATCGGGCCTCGCCCTTACCGGCAGAAGTCGCGCAGCGGATCGAGGTCCACGATCTCCACGTACCAGCGCCCATCGGTGGCCTGAATCGTGGTGAACGACGTCACGGCGCTCGCCCCCTTCTGCCGGAGCCGCACCTGGAAATCCTGCTTGCCACCGGCCAGCAACCGCGCGCGATCTTCGGCGAAACCCCACTGCTCGTGATCGAGCTTGCACTGGATGATGATCAGGCGCTTTTCCAGCTGCTCCCGGTCGAGTTGATCGCGAGCCGGTCCGCGCGACGTGCCCCACACGGCAGCCATGGTCTGCAGGTCCTGCGCCTTGACGGCCTTCATGAACGACTCGACCGCCGCGCGCGCGTCGGCGGCCCCGGATGTCGCGCCGGTGAGCGGCGCGGGCGCCGGGGTAGGCGCCGCCGGGGTGGCCGCACGCGTACACGCGGCGGCCCCCATGGTCACGATCAGCACACCTGCTAGCATTCTCTGCTTGCGCACCGCTTCCTCCTTCGCAGCATTACCTGCATGAACGACGTGCCCGAAGCCGCCGACCCGAACGTTATCCACCGTCACACCCCCGGCAAAGCGCCGGAGCGTGCGCCCCTGCTCCGTCTGTTCGTCAACATCGATCACGTCGCCACCGTCCGGCAGGCGCGGCGCGGCCTCGCCCCCGACCCGGTCGCCGCGGCCCAGCTGTGCGAACAGGCGGGCGCGGATGGCATCACCGCCCATCTGCGTGAAGACCGGCGCCACATCCAGGACGCCGACCTGATCCGGCTCGCCGAAACGTTGGTCACCCCCCTGAACTTCGAGTGCGCAGCCACGCCGGAAATGCTGGCGCTGGCCGAGCGACTGCGCCCCGTCGAGGTCACCCTCGTCCCCGAGCGCCGCGAAGAAGTGACGACGGAGGGAGGACTCGCCGTCCGCCAGAACGTCACGGTGCTGGCCGAGGCCATCACGCGACTGCGCGCGGCGGGCGTTCGCAGCAGTCTGTTCATCGATGCCGATCCGGATGCCATTCACGCCGCCGCCGAACTGGGCGCCGACGCGATCGAGCTGCACACCGGTCCGTACGCCCATGCCCCGCACGACCCGCAACGACTCGCGGCGCTGCGTCACGGCACAGAGCTCGGACGCTCGCTCGGACTCGCCGTCCACGCGGGCCACGGGCTGTCCGTGAGCAACGTCGGACCCGTGGCGGCCATTCCCGGGATCGAGGAGCTCAACATCGGGCACTCGATCATCAGTCGCGCCCTCTTCGTCGGTCTCGCCGAGGCCGTGCGTGAAGTGCGCTCCGTCATGCAGTCAGCCCGCCTGCCATGAGCACACCTGCCGCTCTGCTGACGTTCTTCCGTCAGGAAGCCACCGAGTATCTCGATCAGCTCGACCAGCTGCTCGCCTCCGAGTCCGCCGAGCCGCCCGACGCGGCCGCGTTCCTGGCCCACGCGCGCGCGTTGCGTGGCAGTGCCGCGATGACACGACTCGGCGGTCTCTCCGAGTTCGCCGCCACCATCGAGCGGGTGGCCGGTGGGCTGCGCGGCGACGAGTTGCGCTGGGACCCGCGCCTGCACTTCGCGGTGCGTGGTGCCCTCACCGAGATGCGCGCCCTCATTGCGCGGGCCGACGCGTGGACCGACAACGACCAGCGCGCGGCCCGCACGCATTCGGTCGCGCTGGCGGCGGTGGCGGCCGGCTATCTGGGATCGGTGCTCCCCGCTGCCTCACCGGCGAGTCCCGTCATTCCGATTGCCCGCCTCTTCCCCGATGACGGCCTCCCGGGCCTCGTCGAGCGCAATCCGTCGCCACCCATCACGATTGCGGAGCGCTTTCGTCGCGACATTGCGGCGGCCGCGGACGGCATCGCGCGCGAATCGGCCAACCTGTCGGCGGGTGAGCGTGGACCACAGTTCCTCGCGCTCTGTGACGCGTTGCGTCGCACGTTGATCGGCCTGTCGGACGTGGCCGAGAGCTACGGTGCGACGTCCATCGCGACGCTCGCGATGCGCATGGCGCGTTCGTCGATCGAGCGCCCCGCCGAGCGCATCGCCATTCAGGCGTTTGCGCAGCTGCTCATGGACCGCGAGCGAAGCGACTCGGAGTTGGCCGCGCAGGTGCGTCAGCACACGGCCAACTGGCCGGGCGATCGCAGTGGTGCGGCCGCAGCGATCGACGCTCCCGCGACGCCCGCCGAAGCAGCGGCGCGCATTCCGACGCCGCGGATGGCGACGCCGGTCACCCCGACGCCCACCGCACCTGCGGTGCCGTGGCAGACGCCCCTGCGGACCGACGCCGTCGCGCCGGCACCCGCGACCGACGGCGACATCGTGCCGATCGAATCGTTGCTCTATCGCGGCGCCGACGCGCTCGCGCGCGCTCGCGTCGTGCGCGACGAACTGCGTTCGGCGTGGCAGCGGGCCGGTGGGGCGGCGATCGATCCGACGGCGGCGTCGCTGCTCGACGAGCTGAGCGATCTGCTGGACCTCGCGGCGTCCGCATGACACCGCGTCTCGCGCGTGTCGGCACGCACATCCGGTGAGCGCGCCATGAAGCTCGATTGGCGCGCCGGCCTCGGCGTCGTCGTAAGCGGTGGGCTGCTGTGGCTCGCGCTGCGCAGCGTGTCGATCGGCGATGTCGTGGCCGCGTTGCGCAACGCCAACCCGTGGCTGTTCCTGCTCTGCGCCATCGTCGCGACGTGCATTTTCCCACTGCGCGCGATCCGCTGGCGATCCATTCTCGCGCCAGTGGCCGGTGACATTCCCTTCGGCCCGCTCTGGCGGAGCACCGCCGTCGGCATGATGGTGAACAATCTCGTGCCCGCGCGCGCGGGCGAGGTCGCCCGCGCGTTCGCGCTCACGCGGGAAGTGCCCCGCGTTCCGTTCACCACGGCGCTCGCGTCGCTCGCCGTCGATCGCATCTTCGACGCCATTGTACTGCTGGGCCTCATGTTCGGCGCGATGTTGTCACCGTCCTTCCCGCGCGGCGCCACGGTGGCCGGCATGACGGTCTCGCAGTTCGCGTCGGTGGGCATGACCGGTGTGCTGGCGCTGCTCGCGGTGAGCTGGCTCGCGGTGCTCATGCCAGCGCGCGTCATCGCGCTGGTGCGCACCGTGGTGCGCGCGATCGTGCCGCGACTCGAAGCGCGGCTCGTGGCGATCGCCGAACAGGGGCTCGGCGGTTTGGCGGTGCTGCGCGATGGTCGTCGGTTCGTGGCTGTGGCGTGGTGGGCACTCGTGCATTGGCTCGTGCACGCGCTCGCGTTGTGGATCGGGTTTCTCGCGGTGGGGCTGGACGCTCCCTTCAGCGCGGCGCTCTTTCTGCAGGGTGTCCTGGGCTTTGCCGTCGCGCTGCCGTCCACCCCGGGCTTCGTTGGTGTCTTCGAATACGCGTCCGCGAAGGGACTCGCCGTGTACGGGGTGAGCGAAACACTCGCGCTGAGCTGGGCCTTCGGCTATCACGCGCTCTCGTTTGTGCCGATCACCCTGTTCGGACTCGTGTATCTCGTGCGGCTCGGTGTGAAGCTCGGTGACATCCAGGGCGCGGTCGCGCGCGAGCGCGACGTGCAAGCCGCGCGCGAAGCGTTCGCCACGCCGAGTGACGAGGGCGCACGACCGTGAATGCGTCTGCACCGCGCGGCGTGCGCGTGACCGCGCCCGCCAAACTCAACCTGCTGCTGCGCATTCTCGCGCGTGAAGCAAGCGGGTACCACGGCATCGAGTCGTTGTTCGTGAAGCTCGACCTGCACGACGTGGTCACGGTGCGCACGGATGTGTCCGACCGGTCGCT
>JALOPN010000169.1 GCA_025453875.1 Gemmatimonadaceae bacterium
CTGCGGACACGCCGGAGCCGGGCGGCCCGGTGATGCGGTATCGCCTGGTCGGCGAGGCCGATGCGCGGCTGCCGCTGGCCTCCACCCAAGGGGCGGGCACGCTGGCGCTGGGCGACCTGGTCCGGCTGATCGACTCGGCCGACACCACGTCGCTCATCGACGCCCCGAGGCACATCCCGGCGCCCGAGCGCCTGTTGTACTGGCGCTGGCAGACAGAGTGCGACGTGCGCGCGCTGCCGCGCTTCGTGCGCGTGTCGAGCGTGGTGTATCCGGAACTCGGTGCATTCTACCGCGAGCGGCTGCGCTGGTGGGTGACCCGGCACCTGGCCGGCCCCGGTGACGCGGTGCCGTTCGCGCCGCCGTTGGCCCAGGCGCTGGAGGCGGCGTGGCGGTGGGATGCACGGCGTCGGGAGTAGGCCGATGTGTCGATGCCATCGACATGACGAGGCCGTCGTGTCGAAAAATCGGCCAAAGTTCGACACGATGGGATAGAACCGGCGTTTCGTCGCGGCGCCCGGGCTGTCAGACCCCGGTGCGATCGTTTGCGGGCTCCTGCTGGTTGTAGCGGTCGCCGCCACGCCGCTGGCGGCGCAGCAGGCCGTGCGCTGTACGGCCGACACGTACGGCACCACCACCAGTACGCGCTGCAGCAACGGCGTGCGCAGCACATCCGAGCGGATCGGCAACACGGTGTACACGCGGGACAACACCGGCTATCGCAGCACGCTCGAGGAGTACGGCGGCACGGCGTACTACCGCGCGAACACCGGCGTGCGCGGCACGGCCGAGACCTATGGTGGCGCGGCCGGCGCCGCGGGCGGCAGCACCATCACGTACTACCGCGACAACACCGGCCGCCGCGCCACGGTGGACCGGTACGACACGCCGTACGGCAGCACCGCGACCTACCGCGACAACCAGGGCACGCGCGGCACGATCGATGCGCACGGCGGCAGCGCGCATGGGCGGTTCAGCGGGCCACCGGTGGCGCCACTGCTGTTGCCCAAGCGCTGACGTTCAGGTATGTCGCCAAGACCTTCGGTGCGGAGTCAAATCGTCGGCAGCACTGATGATGTGCAGTTGCCCCCGCCTCCGCC
This sequence comes from Gemmatimonadaceae bacterium, assembly GCA_025453875.1. Taxonomy (GTDB): domain Bacteria; phylum Gemmatimonadota; class Gemmatimonadetes; order Gemmatimonadales; family Gemmatimonadaceae; genus JAABRT01. The sequence goes on from JALOPN010000169.1 coordinate 1,098, forward strand.
GGGCCACCGCGTCGGGAGACGGCCGGTGTCGCTCCAGTGGTTCTCGGTGCACCAGGAATTGCGGCAGCGGGTGTACGATCTGGCTCGGAACCGCTCGCTCCCGATGGACGCCACGTGTGCGTTCATGATCGACGAGACGGGGGCGATCGTGGGGTTCACGGTAGTGCGGTGAGCGGAGCACCACTTCAGCATGGGGCCTGACACGACGCGGGCGGGCAGGGTGAATGCACCGGTGGCGCCACCGCGGTCGGTCACGGTGGTGCATCGCAGACTGCTGGGGGGTGAGCATCCATGTCCCGGAGGCGATTCGCGGGCGCACGGTGCGCGCCTCGCCGCCTTGCTCGCGGCCGGCGTGACTACCTTCGTGGATCTCACCGAGCGCGATCGGGAGAACGGCGTGTCGGGCGTGGTGCGTGATGGACTCCCGGTGGCGTACGTCAACGTCCCCATGCCCGATGCGCAGGTGCCACGATCGCGAGCGCAGGTGGAGCAGGTGCTCGACGTGATCGATGCCGCCTTGGCCAACGGAGAAACCGTATACCTGCACTGCAAAAGTGGCGTGGGACGCACGGGCACGCTGCTGGCACTGCACCTGGTGCGGCACGGCTACGCGCCGCGCGAGGCGCTGCGGTTGGTACAGGCAGCGTGGCGGCGGGATGCGCGCAGCGCGATGTGGGCACGGTGTCCGCAGACGGAGGGGCAGTGGCGGTATGTGCTGGAGACACCGCCGCGATGGTCAAGCAGATAATCCCAGATTCCGGAGCAAATGGCGGGGAAGACCATTTGGTAGGGACGGTGTCAATCGCCGAGCCCGAGGCCGGCGAGGTAGACGCCAAAGAACAGCTGGGCATCAGCGCGGGGCTCGCCCTGCCATCGCGGGCTCACGGCGTTCAGTCTGAAGCGCCCAGCACCTCGACCTCATCGAGAGCGGCGTCAGTAACCGCCGCAATTACGCCTGCGCAAAGATGGCCACATTCAAGGCGGAAGAGGCTCGGCTTCGGTGCATAGAGACATGGCGACAAATCTGCGCATGCGGTATATCACCAGAAGCAGTCGCTTCATGACAGACAGCTGCTCCCCGATTCCGCTGGCACTGAGCGTCCACGCTTTCCCGCAGCTGCAATGAGTATCGAGCCCATCGCCACAATAGCCGGCAAGTATTCACTGCTTGAGCGAATCTCCGAGGGTGGCCAAGGTGAAGTCTGGCTCGGGCGCGACGGCGATGGTAATAAGGTTGCCATCAAGCTGATCGCGCGCCCGAGATCAGAGCCGCAACGGGATAACGTTCGCCGCCGATTCACGGATGAAGTGGAGGCTGGGACCGCTCTGCAGTCCCCCTATATCTGTCGAATCCTAGCTTCCGGGGAGATCGAATCACTACCCGAGCTGGTTCGCCCAGACGGAGTCTTCTACACTGTCATGCAGTATGTCGCAGGGGGGTCCCTCGAGGATCTCATCGTTTCAGGAGTTGAGTTTGAGCTCGATTCTATGCGAAAGCTCGTTCGGGGACTTTGTTCTGCTTTGGAAGAGGCGCACTGCGCCACGCCGCGCATCGTTCATCGTGACATCAAACCCGCGAATATTCTGCTTCATGACGGTCGGCTTGAAGAGCCGCGATTGGCGGACTTCGGTCTGGCACGAGCTGAGGGTGGGACGCGCCTGACCGCAACGGGGGTAACGGTCGGAACGGCGTTCTACATGCCGCCCGAACAGATGCTCGGATCTTCAGACGTCACGCCGGCTGCTGATCAGTACAGTTTGGCACTGGTGCTCTGTGAGCTGCTTACAAACGAGGTGCCGGGTGCAACTGGCGATATGGTCTCGACGTTTATGCAGAGAAGTAGGGGAGTTGACGCCCCCGATGTGGTCATTGAGGGCGAGACAGCTCACGCTATTCGTGGAGTGTTGCAGAAGGCAATCGCAGCTGACCCTGACGCGAGGTATCAGTCAATCAGCGCTTTTGCGGATGCCTTCGACGCTGCTGGCTTAGACGATGGCTGGTGGGAACATTCTGTTGATACGCCTGGTGTATCCCTGGAATCAATGCCGCTTTTCGTGATCGATCTTCGCCCAGAGGGCGGAGCTCTTTGGGTTGGCGGCTACGAGATGACGATCGATCGGGTCGAGGCACTGTTCGGTACTGCGCGCTGGCAGCACGTCGAACAGGCCGATGAGCTTGGAGGGATGCCGGGGTTTCGCGCTCGGAGTGACGTGGCGATGCCGTGGGTCAGAGGCCGAGGCGATATTGATGTCGTCCCACGAAAGAGTCGGGCAAAGAAGCCGAAGGCGCCACCAAGAGGATCGCCAAGCGAGGCATTTATGAGGCCGCTGATGCCATCTCCGGAGCTGGCCAAAGTAGTGGGGAGCAAGCCGCTGCCGCGTACGGAGGTGGTGAAAAAGCTGTGGGCCTATATAAAGAAGCACGGACTGCAGGACTCAAAGAACTTGAGAATGATCAACGCAGATTCCGTGCTGCTGCCCATATTTGGTGGAAAGAAAAGACTGAGTATGTTCGACATGACCAAGCTCGTTTCCGCACATCTCGCTGAGCCTTAGCGTGGCAGTCTCGTTTCCCAAGAACCGACTGAAGTGATGTATTGCCTCGGCGCTCACAGCTTTCTCTGCATGACATACTGTGGCGGTAGTGGGGCGTACTTGATTTGCGTGTAGCAGGCATGCGACGTGTGGGGTCGTGACGGTCCCCCCGCCATTCCTACCAGTTTGAACTAGACAGTCGATCATGCCAGCCGCACACTTGAGTGCGCACGGAGGATCGAATATGAAGACCTCGCGGTTCACGACAGAACAGATCATCGGGATCTTGCAGGAGCACGCGGCAGGAGCACGCGGCAGGAGCACGCGGCAGGAGCACGCGGCAGGAGGGCGCACGGCGGAGCTGCTCCGCCGCCACGGCATCTCGCGCCCCACCCTGTATGCGTGGAAAAAGAAGTACGGGGACCTTCAGGTGAGCGAGGCGAAGCGATTACGGGCCCTCGAACACGAGAATGCCCGCCTCAAGCGGCTGGTCGCCGAGCAAGCGCTCAATCTCCGAATCTTGAAGGACGTCCTGGGAAAAGGGCGATGACCACGCCGGAGCGCCGGAGCGTGGTCGCCCGGATGACGGCGCGGCACGCGGTGAGTGAGCGGCGTGTGTGTCGGGTGCTTGGCTTCGAGCGGAGCGTACTGCGGTACGTCCCGACGCGCCCGGCCGCCGATGCGCCGTTGCGGGAACGCCTGCGCGCCCTCGCCGCGCAGTATCCCCGGTGGGGCGTGCCGCGATTGCACTGGCGCCTCATCCGCAAGGGGCTGCGCGTGAACTACAAACGTGTTGAGCGGCTCTATCGTCTCGAAGGGCTCGCAGTGCGCACGCGGGCGCGCAAACGCCTCGCCGTCCCCCGGGTGCCTCGCCCACCGGTGTTGGCGCCCAACGAGGCGTGGGGCATCGACTTCGTGAGCGACACGCTCGTCGCCGGTCGCCGCTTTCGCGTCTTCACGGTCGTCGATTTGTGCACGCATGAATGCCTCGCCACGACCGTCGCGCACAGCTTGCCCAGCACTGCGGTGACGGCCGTGCTCGATGCCGTTTGCGCCGTCCGCGGGGCACCGCCACGTCTCTCGCTCGACAACGGGAGCGAGTTTCGGAGTCGCACGTTCGACACGTGGGCCGCCGACACCGGCATTGAGCTCGCCTTCCTTCAGCCAGGGAAGCCGGTCCGAAACGCCCATATCGAGAGCTTCAACGGTCGCCTGCGCGATGAATGCCTCAACGCGCACTGGTTTCGCACGCTGGCCGATGCACAGCGTGTCATCACGCGCTTTCGACAAACCTACAACACGGATCGTCCATCCCGCGCTTGTTGGCCCCTCACCCCGGCCGAGTATGCGCGTACCTTTCCCCCTTCATCCCTACGACTGTCTGCGTAAACCTGGAGTAATCGCGGGGGGACCGTCACATGTTGTTGCGCAGCGCGTCGGCGGCGGCCCAGAGTTTGGCCTCGAAGCCGAGGTTGGCGGTTGTGTTGGCGTCGCCGGAGGTCTTGCGTGGTCTGGCCATTGCAGGAAACAGGATTGTACAAGGCGCCCACCGCGAACCATGCAGCGGTACACGTCGCGATGCGTTTGTCGAAGTGATAAGCTACGTCAGGTTCATGGAAGTGTCAGCGCGCGGGTGGCAGCTATTCCGCTCGTCCCAGCGTATGCTGTCGGGACGTGTGTCGCCGATGGCACCCGCCCGCTGACCACGAACCCGCCCCACCTTCATGCGCCACACCCCCACAACCACCTCCACGGCACCCTCCTCGGCCTCGCCGTCGGCATCACGGTCGAATTCCTAGCGCTCGGCACCTTCCCGCCGGTTACCGGCATGGTGGGCGGCGGGACGCTCGGCCTTCGCGCCGGCGACTGAACCGACGACACGTCGATGGCGCTGTGGCTGGCGGAAAGTCTGCTCGCGCGCGGCGGATTCGACGCCCGCGACCAGATGCCGCGCGACGTGCGCTGGTGGCGCGAAGGGTATGCGTCCGGCATCGGGTCGCTCATGCGGCGCGATGATCGAAGGATTGGCGGAGCGGATCGGCAACGCAGGAACCCGCAGCGGGGCGGGGCGCGCCACACCGCCCTCACACCTCCCGCTCATCCGAACCCACGCCCCCGAACCACGTAGTTCCCCACAGGTCGAGCGTCCGCACCCACGCCGGCCGGCGTGGGTCCACCGCCAGCAGCTTTACGCCAAACAGGCGCCCTGGCCGCACGGTGAGCTGCGTGGCCGCCGTACACCAGGCGGGCGTGTCGGGAAGCACCAGCACCAGCTGCAGTCCCGGCGGGTCCTCCCACGTGACCACCAGCCGGCCCAGTGCAGCAAACAGTGCGCGCAGCGGATCGGGGTCGGCGGTATCCACGGCCTCGAGATGCGCCACGGCGATCTCGCGATGGTCTCGGCGCAGGCGAACGCCGCTGGCGGTGCGGGAGCGCTCCCGCCAGCCTTCGTGAGGGGGAAACCACTCCTGGATCGCGCGGCGGAGCAGGGTGGAAGGGGCGCTG